>NZ_JAMXXZ010000022.1:0-45397 GCF_024129285.1 Acinetobacter sp. S4397-1 | reverse complement strand
GTAATTTAAACCAATCAATCAATGATAATATTTCGATCAATCAACCAGTAAAAATCCACACAAGTTGTTCTTCATAATCTCTTAATGATCTCTCTAATACCTCGTCAGTATTAGATGCTGGACTTCGACAATCCCAAACAACTCAACGCTTCGCGCTTCGTTCGTTCCGGCTATCTCGTCGGTATGGGGTGCATTCTAGAGGATTTCTAAAGCTTTGCAAGCCCCTATTCAATATATTTTTCACGTATGTTTCTTTTTTCTACGAAAACGGTGTAAAAATTGGTTTTTTATCTAAATTTTAAGCATTTTTTTGCCTATAAACCCACTAATACAAGCTTTGTTTTTATTTTCACCCTATTTACTTAGAGCTAATTACGATCAAAAATCCTCGCCCTTCAGCTTTTTATCCGGAATCTCCCCCTTGAGTGAGCAGTTTTCCAGCATCACTTCAAAAATAAATTAATTTATTTGAAAAATAAGCTCTCTATTCACTTTAAAAATAGGCTGCCTCTTGAATTTCCTGATGAGGCTTTATATTCAGAGCTTTTTTCTGTAGTGCTCTAGAAGAAATCTGCCTAACTCTTAAATATTCTTCCTCGTGTGGATTTTATTTTTATAATCTAATTTTTATGACTCTTTTCATTCAGTTAAATGAGTGAAACTTTCTCTACCTATGTCCCATGTCCATAAATCCTGCCTTGATACGCTTTATGCTCTCCCAGTTAAAACTGTTATAAAGAAGCGATAAAAAAAACAGCTGTATTCCTTAAAATAGAGTCAATATCACTTTAAAAGTAGAATAACTATTCTTTAATACAAATTTACGTAAAGAAAAATTTTAGCCCCGGAACATATTTTTCATCAAAAAAACATCTTCAGCAGGATATGCACTCTTGGTTTTTTGGGAGGCTTAAAAACATGCTGCTTTTCTGAGTTTTCCAGTTGAAAGCTATTTTTGGTATTTTGACCCATTCAATCAGCCAGTCAATTAACGGCTGGCGATTTCAAGACACGCTCACTCTATATAAGCTCAGAAATGAGATTTAAGAAAATAAAAAAGGAAGAGATCTCTCCCAAAACCTCTTCCTTGAATTGAATCTTTACCCGATCCAGTATGTCATTGTTATTGTTATTCGCTAATTGCTTAAAAAGAACCCTGTACAAGAGGCTTTCCAAGTTATGGGGTTATTTATGTCCCATTACCCTCTAGATGCGCTGTAAACCAATTCTCTAGACGAATAAATCTTATACACAAAAATATTCAAACGCAAGCGGTTTGGAAAAATTTAATTCTTGTTTTTATAAGGTTTTTTTGAATTTGCTTATTTGAATTTTAGATATAGCGGACAACAAAAAAGCAGACCGGAGCCTGCTTTTATTTTCAATCACTTATAAATTGCATCAGTCCGTAAAAATCACTTTGGCAATCGCTTTTTTGCTGGCCTGAACAATTAAAGTCAAATTTTCTTTTACTGAATACGAAGCATCTACCTCTTTCCAGTCGACTTTAACTGCACCACGTGCCACCGCATCTTTGGCTTGAGCCGCATTTTTTACCAGACCCGCTGCACGCAGTATGGAAGCAATAAAGATTTCACCCCCAAATTCAGAACGAGAAACAGTAATTTCAGGCGTACCTTCAGGCAGCTCACCTTCCGTAATCAAATTGCCCGCACCTTTATGAGCATTGGCAGCCGCTTCCGCCCCGTGGAAACGCTCTACCAGCTCAAGTGCCAGAATTTTCTTCACTTCTTGCGGATTACGGCCTTCAGCCACTTCTTTTAACAGCTGCTGAATCTCTTCAATCGTTTTAAAGCTCAGTAGATCGAAATAACGTTCGATCAGCGCATCCGGCATGGACAGCACTTTTTGATACATGGCACCTGGTGCATCAAATACACCAATATAGTTGCCCAGAGATTTAGACATTTTATTGACACCGTCCAAACCTTCAAGGATAGGCACTGTAATACACACCTGTGGCTCTTGATTATAACGACCTTGTAAAGTACGCCCCATCAACAGGTTAAAGGTTTGATCCGTCCCGCCCATTTCTACATCAGCTTCAAGCGCAATCGAGTCATAACCTTGTACCAGCGGATACAGAAACTCATGAATAGCGATTGGCTGGTGGCTATTATAACGCTTGGTAAAGTCATCACGTTCCAGCATACGTGCCACAGTTTGCTGTGAAGCCAGTTGAATCAGGTCTGCCGCAGTTCTTTGCTCAAACCACTCAGAGTTAAACACCACCTTGGTTTTGTTTGGATCAAGGATCTTAAACACTTGTTCCTGATAGGTTTTTGCGTTTTCTAATACTTGCTCACGTGACAGTGGCGGACGTGTTGCACTTTTTCCACTTGGGTCGCCAATCATTGCGGTATAGTCACCAATCAGGAAAAACACCTCATGTCCCAGGTCCTGAAACACTTTTAACTTATTGATCAGAACTGTATGCCCCAAATGCAGGTCGGGCGCAGTCGGGTCAAAACCCGCTTTAATTTTTAAAGGACGATTCTGCTTTAATTTTTTAAGCAGATCTTCTTCAGAAATAATTTCATGGGTGCCTCGCTGAATGAGAGCAAGTTGTTCTTCAGCCGGTAGGAAATTTGACATCACAAAATCCAAATACATCAGTTATTCAATTTGTACGATATACTATCACTTTTTCAGCATATTGCAGGCTTAAGAATAACCATGACAGCGATCTATATTGGGGTAATGACCGGCACAAGCATGGATGGTGTCGATATTGTTGCTGCTTCTTTTGATCCTCTTCAGCTTCATGCCACCCTTACTTTAGCATTTGATCCCGACCTTCGGGATGAGCTGATGGCCCTGACCTTACCGGATGACAACGAAATTGACCGGATGGGCAAAGCAGATGTGGCGTTAGCCCAGATGATTGGTCATGGCATTAACACCCTGATTGAAAAAAATAATTTGGACAAAGCCTGGATTAAGGCAATTGGTTCGCATGGTCAGACCATTCGCCATCGTCCCGAGCATGGTTTTACCCTGCAAATTGGCGATCCAAATATTATTACTGAAATTACCCAGATTCCGGTGATTTCTGATTTTCGTCGTCGCGATCTGGCCGCAGGCGGTCAGGGTGCTCCCCTGGTACCAGCCTTTCATCAGGATCTTTTTCAGCATGACACCATTCACCGGGTGATTTTAAATCTGGGCGGGATTGCCAATGTCAGTATGCTGCCTGCCGGACAACCCGAGAAAGTATATGGCTTTGATACCGGCCCCGCCAATATCCTGATGGATGCCTGGTGCCAGCGTTATACCGGCCAGCCTTATGATGAAAATGGCAATTGGGCTGCTTATGGCACCCCGATCCGTAGCCTGCTTGACCGTTTACAGTCACATAACTATTTTTCTAAAGAACCGCCCAAAAGCACCGGACGTGAAGACTTTAATCTGGAATGGCTGGATGAGCAGATTCTGGACTGGCGCAGTGACCTGGACTACGATGAGCTGGAAGATACACCGGAAAATATTCAGGCCACGCTAATGAAATTGACCACACGTGCAATTAAAAAAGCCATTTACCGCTCGGGACTGGAGACTGGTGAAGTCTATGTCTGTGGTGGCGGTGCCTATAACTCACACCTGCTGGAACAGTTACGCTGGCGCTTGCGCAAACATGAATGGAGTGTACAAACCACGGCTGATTTAGGCCTCAGTCCGACCTGGGTAGAAGCCACAGCGTTTGCCTGGCTGGCTATGCGTTTTATAAAACAGCTGAGTGGAAATTTACCTGCTGTTACCGGAGCCACGGGGTATCGTGTACTAGGCACGATTACATCCACCTAAATTTATAAGGATTAAAAGCCCCTTCTCCCTTTAGGAGAAGGTGAGGATGAGGGAAAGTTTTATAAACCCCTCTCCCTGAGAAGCATGCTTCGCAAGTCTCCTGCAAGGAGAGGGAAACCAAACCACAAATGAAGATCTGGCTTAACGCATCATCAGCTTGGCATTTTCATTCCGGAAGGCACGTAAAATCTGCTGGCCAGCTCGTCCTGTCGGATTGAGCCCCAAACGGATTTGCTCCTGACGAATAGCCTGTCGGGTTTTATCGCCAATTAACCCATCGACTGTACCAATATCATGACCACGATTTAACAGGAATTGCTGAATTTCACGGCGCTCCATACGTGAAGTGCCCGGATCATCTGTCGGCCAGGCAGTCAGCAGACCACCTTTGCCCTGTAAACGATCAGATAAATGTGCAATAGCCAGTGCATAGCTTTCGGCCGCGTTATAACTATAAATCGCATCAAAATTCTTAAATACTAAAAATACCGGACCATTTGGACCTGCCGGTGCTAACAGGCCAGCCTGTGAAGCCTCCGATAGATTGCCCTGCACTAAAGCTGTACCATCGGCACGTACAAGACCACGGTTTACCCAACTGCCAAGTGATTTTTTATTACGTCGGCCTTCACCAGAGACTGACATATTTTGCGGAATTTTCACCTCAAAACCCCATGGCTGACCGGTCTGCCAGCCCCGCTTGCTTAAAAAGTTGGCGGTTGAGGCCAAGGCATCGGGAATACTTGACACCAGATCACGACGACCATCACCATCAAAATCAACTGCAAGCTCATTATAAGTCGATGGCATAAACTGAGTATGACCAAAAGCACCCGCCCAAGACCCCTTAAGCTGCTCTTCGCGCACATCACCACGCTGTAACAGCTTCATGGTGGTAAAAAATTCACCCTGGAAATACCCTTGGCGACGGCCTTCACAACTCAATGTGCCCAAAGACTGCAATAAAGGATATTTCCCGGAAATATCACCAAAATTACTTTCTACTCCCCAGACCGCTACAATAGTTTCCGCTGGTACACCATAAACTGCACTCACCCGGTTTAGCACATCACGATGCTGTTGTAGCTTTTGCCGGCCGAGCTGAACTCGTTCTTCATCCACCAAGCCAGATAAATAGTCCCAAATTGGGGTTGAAAATTCAGGCTGATAATTCAGCTTTTCAATTACCGAATAATCTGGGCTTAAATGTTGCGTATAACGGTCATAACTTGCGCCACTCACCCCCTGTGCAATCGCCCGGCCGCGCAAATTCGCCAAACAGCGTTGAAAATCATTTTGAGCTGCATAATTTACTGGATTATTTGAAATAACTGTCGAAGCAGAAGACAAATCAGTCGGCGCGACACGTTGTCCATTAATCACCAGTTCGGCCTGGGCCTGGGAGGCAGCCAAAAGCAGAGAACCTATCGAAAGTGCAAGCCGTTGCATAAAACCCCTGAATATTTAAATTTCGAATTATTACTTCTACCTTAACAGCTCATCTTTAAATTTAAAGCAACAATAGGTAAATTTAAATTCATATTTTCTCCACTTTTAAATTCATTTTTTAGTTTTTAAATTTAAAATCACTTATCCATAAGCAAACTTTAAATTCAAACCCCAACACTCTTTGAATTCAAAACTGAATTTCTAAAAATATTTTTAAATTCAAAAGATATTGCGGATAAATTACATTAATAAACAAAGCCCTGTATCTCTTAAGCCTTTAAATATCTAACTTTTTATTTTTAAATTCATTTTACAGCAATCAGGCTGCTTTAAATTCAGAACTTTAAATTCATTCACGGCTATTTAAATTTGAATTCATATTTTTTTGAATTTAAAACCAGGTTTGAATTCAAAGCACAGTTTTAAAT
This sequence comes from Acinetobacter sp. S4397-1, assembly GCF_024129285.1. Classification (NCBI taxonomy): domain Bacteria; kingdom Pseudomonadati; phylum Pseudomonadota; class Gammaproteobacteria; order Moraxellales; family Moraxellaceae; genus Acinetobacter; species Acinetobacter sp. S4397-1. Next base: position 39,695 of record NZ_JAMXXZ010000022.1, on the reverse strand, counting down.
TTATTGTTTTGAATTTAAATTCAAAGCGCAAGACCGGTTTTAAATTCCCCTCAGCCTTAGACTTATCCACAGCACAATCTCAAAAGATGAACATCGAGCAGAGTTCAATTTAATCATTGCCGGTCTATTCAATTGCTCGGTTTATAAGCAATTAAGTTAAAAAGTAATCCAAGCAATAGCAGGGGGATTGAAAAGAGGCGCAATCATGCCTGAAAGCAGACAAATAAAAAAGCGACCACAGATGTGATCGCTTTTTTTATCAGCAAGTTAAAGTTTAGATGGTCATATCTTCGCTCAATGCTAACGGATTCGGCAAAATTTTCGCCAATTGGCGGCATAACCCGGTCAGTTGACTGCTGTCAGTGGGCATTAAGGTGATATGGCCAATCTTGCGGCCTTCACGTTCTGACTTGTTGTACAGATGCAAATGCGCGCCGTCCAAAGCCAGTACTTCTGCAGATTTTGGATGCTGTCCAATGATATTTACCATCACCGTTGGACGTATCACTTCAGTAGAACCCAAAGGCAAGCCAGCTACTGCACGGATATGATTTTCAAATTGCGAGCAGACTGCACCTTCAATCGACCAGTGGCCTGAGTTATGCACACGTGGCGCCATCTCGTTTGCATATAAGCCTTTCTCTGTCACGAACAGCTCAAGCGTCAACACGCCAACATAATTCAAATGATTCAGCAGGCGAGTGATGTAGTCTTGCGCGACAGGTTGCAAGTCGGCACTGTGGGGTGCAGGAACAATCGAGTGTGACAGAATGCCATTGTGATGATGATTTTCTGCCAGTGGCCAGGTTTTGACCTCACCGTTTTGACCGCGCACCGCGATAATCGACACTTCACGCGAGAAGGTCACAAAACTTTCTGCAATCAGAGAACCCGCAGGGCCAAGTTCAGCCCAGGCCTGATCAATTTGTTCCGCGTTACGCAATACAAACTGGCCTTTGCCATCATAACCGCCTGTAGCCGTTTTCAATACAATTGGCAGACCGAGTTCAGCAACCGCAGCTTTCAGGCTGTCCAGTGAATTCACCGCTTTATACGGCGCGACCGGAATGCTCAGCTCATCAAACAGGGCTTTTTCAGACAGACGGTTCTGTGCAATGGCCAGAGCCTGACGTGGCGGATGCAGGTCTTTGTTTTGAACCAGTATATCGACATCTGCCAGGGGAGTATTTTCAAACTCCAGACTGAAAACATCTGCACTGTTGATGAAGTCCTGTAAAGCGTTTTCGGCTTGAGTTGAAATCACCCGACCCAACGCTTTCGATGGGCAGTCGGCAGATGCTTCAAAGAAGGTACATTGAATATTGAGTGGCAGGGCTGCTTGCGCCATCATCCGGCCTAGCTGGCCGCCACCAAAAATACCGATGGTTTTATCCATGTGTGTTGTCCCGTGTTCAGCCTGGCTTACATTTGACCTGGAATATTGTTGCTTGCGACTTTTTCAGTCTGTGCCGCACGGAAATCTGCGACATTTTTAGCGATGTCAGCACGGGTTAAACCTAAAATCTGCGCTGCCATAATGGCCGCATTGGTTGCACCGGCAGGACCAATTGCCAGTGTCCCTACCGCAATACCCGCTGGCATCTGCACGATAGAAAGCAATGAATCTACACCGTTTAAAATTGAAGATTTTACCGGTACGCCGAGCACCGGCAGATCGGTTTTCGCCGCACACATACCTGGTAAATGTGCTGCACCACCCGCACCTGCAATAATCACCTGGATACCGCGTTCTCGTGCTGCTTCCGCATATTCAAATAAACGGTCTGGGGTACGATGCGCAGACACCACTTCCGCTTCAAATGGGACGCCAAGTTGTTTTAACATATTGGCAGTGTGTTCGAGGGTAGCCCAGTCTGACTGAGAACCCATGATGATTCCAACGAGAGGAGTGTCTTGTGAAGCGGCCGCATTCATTGCAATGTTTCCAGAGATAATTAAGAGAGATAAATCTCGACGAGAGCCAAGCTTTAATAAGAACTCACTATTATAGACCGAAATTTCAACTTCATAAAATTTAACGGTCAAACTAAGACGCGATTTTGATGGTTTTTATCAGATTTAAAATAACTGACAGAAAATCGCCGGGCAGGGGAGTCCCGGCCAAATAGGGCTTGTAAAAATAAATCCTGATTTTTTTGTCATTGTAGAGCAGGGTTTTGATGAATTCATACAGAGGATTAAATGGAGTACTTGCAAAAAATAGACTGTTTAAGCTCTGAATCATTTTGCCGCCCCTATTTACAACAGGCGCCAGCCTGATCAGTCGGGTAGAGCACCTGGCGCTTTCTTCTTTACGCTAAATAAGAGCCATAAAGAAAATTTAGATTTTAGATTTTAGCATTCAAGCCAATACTGAGCGGAAAGCAACAAACTGGATCAGGCCAAGCCGCAGGGCGAAGGCTCTGAAGACGGACCAAATAAAGGTAAGTTTTGAATATTTTTAACATATAGAAGGACTTCGGGCTGAAGCCTTTATCAGCTCCTATTGGAAGGCTATATAAAAAAATCTGAGTAAACTATGGACTGACTGATATTCAGATCATAAAAACCGTTTTAATAGTTAAGCACTACGAAATACAAAATAGATACAGCCACACAGACATACCGCTGCCCATAGATAGTCCAGCTTAAAAGGCTGCTTGAACAGAAAAATCATAAAAGGCACAAAAACCAGCAGAGTCACGACTTCCTGAGTAATTTTCATTTGTCCCACAGCCAGCCCCTGTTGCGCCAGCAATCTGGTTGCCGGAATCATCAGGCTATATTCAAACAGGGCAATGATCCAGCTCAACAGGATCGCTTGCCAGAGTGGTGCATCATGCGGCAAAAATTTAAGATGACCATACCAGGCCAAAGTCATAAAACAGTTGGCAATCACCAGTAGAAAGAGAGTTGGTAGCATCTGCACGCACCCTGTAAAACGATCCAGCTTATTTTACGGTTTATTGAGCCCAAAGGTAGGCGGGGAAACTTGAAATTTTTCCTGACTTTGTCGCTAAAACCGGATTAAAAAAATCCCACAGGAATGCTTGAACTTTGACTATCTTTTCAGTCTAAGCCTTGCTATCGTTGCTTGCAAATCGAATAAATCATGGCAACAGCACCTCTACAACGTGATGTGTCAGGCAAGAATGGAGTGAAGTAGATGCATCTGCATATTTTGGGTATTTGTGGCACCTTTATGGGTTCACTAGCACTATTGGCCCGCGATTTAGGACATCAAGTGACGGGTTCAGATGCGAATGTCTATCCACCCATGTCTACCCAACTGGAAAATGCAGGGATCAGCTTGATGCAGGGCTATGACCGTAGCCATTTACAGCCGCATCCGGATCTGGTGATAGTCGGCAATGCCATGAAGCGCGGCATTGATGCAGTAGAATATATGCTGAATGAAGGCTTGCCATATATTTCAGGTCCCCAGTTTCTGGCAGATCATGTGCTACAAGGCAAACATGTGTTAGGCGTTGCCGGGACACACGGTAAAACCACCACCACCACCATGTTGGCCTGGATACTGGATCAAGCCGGTTTAAATCCGGGTTTCCTGATTGGCGGCGTACCTTTAGGTTTTAGCGAAAGTGCACGTTTAGGGGGCGGCAAATATTTCTGTGTCGAAGCAGATGAATATGATTCCGCCTTCTTCGACAAGCGTTCCAAGTTTGTGCATTACCACCCTAAAACGGTGATTTTAAATAATCTTGAATTTGACCATGCCGATATTTTCGATGATCTGGCTGCCATCCAAAAACAATTCCATCATTTGGTACGTACCATTCCCAGTGAAGGCCGCATCATTGCACCTATCACTGAAACCCATATTGATGAAGTGCTGGAAATGGGCTGCTGGACTCCAGTGGTGCGCACCGCTTTAACTGCCAATGACACTGCAGAACTCTATGCCGAACAATTGGTCGCAGATGGCTCACACTTTAAAGTGCTACAACATGGCGTGGTAAAAGGTGAAGTGAAATGGAACATGACCGGACAGCATAGTGTGGCGAATGCCTTGGCCGCCATTGCTGCGGCAGAACATGTGGGAGTTTCTATTGACAGCGCCTGTCAGGCCTTGTCGAATTTTGGCGGCGTGAAACGCCGGATGGAATTACTGGATACTGTAAAAGGAATTGAAGTCTATGATGACTTTGCTCATCATCCGACGGCCATTGAAACCACTTTAGAGGGTGCGCGCAAAAGTCTGGGGAAACGCAAGCTGTGGGCGATTATTGAACCGCGTTCAAATACCATGCGTATGGGCAGCCATAAAGAGGGACTGGCACATTCAGCCCGTTTGGCGGATGAAGTCCTCTGGTATCAACCTGAAGGTCTGGACTGGGATTTACAACCGGTAATCGAGGCTGCACCCAACAAAGCCAAAGTCGTAGGTAGCCTGGAGGATATTATTCAAACTGTGCTCACTGAAGCAGGCGAGGGAGACGCCGTAGTGATTATGTCCAACGGTGGTTTTGGCGGCTTACATCAGAAATTGATTAATGCCTTAAAAACCGGATAAACAGATTTGAAAAGCCCGCTTTGCGGGCTTTTTTATTTTTAAGGATTTTTAGGCGGCGACATCCTCAAAACTTTTCTCGCGTTTAAATATCACCTCGACATAAGAACAGGTCGGTACAATTTTCAGTTGTCGGTTACGGGCAAACTCCACCAATACATCCAGCAGTTGTCGCGCTACCCCTTGACCGCGTAAACACTCATCGACCCAGGTATGATTGGCAATAATTTGATGTTCTCCTCGCCAAATATAACTGATTTTGGCAATCGGTTGACCCGCCTCATTCAAATGAAAAAATTCACCTTGCTGGCCATTATCGCTATGTTGAAACTGCATCGCTTACCTTCGTTTTTTTAATTAAACCGCTATCAGCATACTTTAAAATCCCTGATTTCAATATTATCTAAAGGTGAATAGGAAACAAAAACAGACTTTATAAAAACTTCACACTGCATCTGCTACTTCTGGCTCTATATTGTCTGTATTTCAATCATAGATGATATGTCAATTATCCCCTCACAGATCACCAGATAGGCAGTAGGGAAGAGTTAAGCATGGTCAATCATCAGAGCTTCAAACAGGCAAGTAGCGCAGCTGGATTTTACTGAATTGAACTTAGAAACATTTTTTTCAGGCTTTCAACTTAACAAGTGGCCCCGTTCCCCCTAAAATTTAAGCTCAATACTCATCGTCACGTCCTATGTCATCTTCTGAAATTTCGGCAAATCCTACCCGCCAATGGGTATGTGTCATTGCTTTAGCCTGTGCTGCGTTCATTTTTAACACCACCGAATTTATTCCTGTCGCCTTGCTCAGTGATATTGGTCAAAGTTTTTCAATGTCTCCTACCCAAGTGGGACTGATGCTGACCATTTATGCCTGGATCGTGGCTCTGTTATCTTTACCGATTATGCTGCTGACCAAACAGATTGAACGGCGCTTGCTGCTCAGCACATTATTCGTGGTTTTTATTCTCAGTCATGTGCTGTCTTATTTTGCCTGGAGCTTTGAAATACTGGTCATGAGCCGGATAGGTATTGCGGTGGCCCATGCTTTGTTCTGGTCCATTACCGCCTCGCTTGCGGTTCGGGTGGCGCCCAAAGGTAAAGAATTTCAGGCACTGGGTTTGCTGGCCACCGGCACAGCGATGGCGATGGTACTCGGTATTCCATTTGGACGCATGATTGGGGAAGCTTATGGCTGGCGCAACAGTTTTGCCCTGATTAGCATCGCTGCCACTGTCATTTGCCTGATTCTGGCCAAAACCTTGCCTTTACTGCCCAGTGTGAATTCTGGTTCTTTAAACAGTTTAAAAATTCTGGCCAGACGCCCGAGCCTGATGCTTGTCTTTGCACTTACCGTGATAGTTATCACGGCACAATTTACCGCTTATAGTTATATTGAGCCTTTTTCCCTGACTGTTGCCCAGTTCAGCTCGGCACAGACCACGACTTTATTGTTGATATATGGCGGTGCAGGCTTTTTAGGCTCTTATCTATTTGGCCGCTATGCTCCCAAATTTCCAAAAATGACCATTCCATTTTTCAGCTTCGGGATCATGCTGTCCATGCTGCTATTATTGCCTTTATCCACTACAGTCTGGGGACTGAATCTGCTGTCACTCTTATGGGGCATGAGCATCATTGGTTTTAGTCTAGCCCTGCAAGCAAAAACCCTTAACTTGGCCTCAGATGCCACCGATGTAGCCATGGCCATTTACTCAGGTTTATATAATGTCGGTATTGGCGGCGGTGCCTTAGTCGGAGGCTGGGTTAGTGCAAGCATTGGGCTGGAGTATATTGGACTGGCCGGCGGCCTGCTTGCGGTTTTGGCTCTCTTATTGGCGCTTATTTTGGTGCGACAAACGGATTTTATTCATCCCCCAGTCTCCAGATAAAATTTGCGTAATTTCAATAAATATGACATTCTTCACTCTCTTTGGAGTTGATCCAAAATAGAATTGAGTAGAACAAGGGGAGTAGCCTCCTCCAAACGTTTAACAATTGCGGTTCAACTTGTAAAACGTGTCAGAATATCGTCATTACACTTTGCAAAAAGTCGGTATCTGAGCATCTTGCTGCCACACTTTTAATGGGAAGTGTAAAGGTAAGATGTAGGCAAGACCTTGATCATGTTGGTATAGATGTTTTTCATCTGACAACAGGTCAAGGTTTTTTTATGGCCAATTGTCGGATGTGGAGGATTCACATGGAAACAATTGGTACGCTCTGGCTGTATCTGGCTTTTTTCAGCATCGTTCTGGTAATGCTGTTTATTGATTTTTTAGGCTTCAAACAAAAACAAGGTCAGGAGGTAAAAGTCCGGACTGCGGCCTACTGGAGTATTGCCTGGGTCAGTGTCGCGACCTTATTTGGTGGCGGTTTATGGCTGTATCTGGAACAGACTGCAGGTACGGCAATTGCCAATGCCAAGGTCATGGAATACTTCGCCGGTTATCTGCTGGAAAAATCTCTGGCAATTGATAACGTCTTTGTCTGGCTGATGATTTTTGCGGCTTTCGCCATTCCACCCGCGCTGCAGCGTAAATTGCTGCTTTACGGCGTACTCGGTGCGATTGTCCTCAGAACCATCTTCATTTTTATTGGCGCCTGGTTCGTGCAGGAATTCTCATGGATTTTATATATCTTCGGTGCTTTCCTGGTGTATACCGGCTTTAAATTCCTGCGTGGTCAGGATGAAGAAGAAGAAAGCAATATTGAAGATATGGCGATTCTGAAATGGCTGCGTAAACATATGCGCATCACCCCGCAGCTTGAGGGCGACAAGTTTTTTATCCGTAAGGATAGTTTACTGTGGGCAACGCCGTTATTCCTGGTCTTGCTTCTGGTCGAAGCCTCGGATGTGATCTTTGCGGTCGATTCTATTCCGGCAATTTTTGCTGTCACGACCGACCCCTTCATTGTCCTGACCGCCAACCTGATGGCGATTTTGGGTCTGCGTGCGATGTTCTTCCTGTTATCGGGTGCAGCATCCAAGATGCATTATCTGCCTTATGGCCTCGGGATTATTCTGGTCTTTATCGGCTTTAAAATGCTGATGCTGGATGTGTTCCATATGCCAATCTGGATTTCACTGAGCTTTATTGTGCTTGTCTTGACGATCACTGCGATCCTGTCGATTCGTCACAGCAAGAAATACAACGAAACCACGCTATAAAAACAATCCTCAAAAAAGCCTGCATCAGCAGGCTTTTTTATTTTCAGATGACCTGATCACAGCTGCGGCTTAAGCTTGATAAACGCAGTCCACAGGGTCACGTTATAAATCATCTGAAGTAGGTTACAATCTGTTGAAAAAAGTAAAAACACAGGTGTTAACATGTCTTCTCATATTGCAACCACAGCGGTTCGCGGTCGCTTCCTCGACATCCAGAATACCGTTGCCCAAGCACGTGAAATTCACGATCAGGTGCGTTATCTAGAAGATGGCTTGCTCATCAGTGAAAATGGCCAGATCCGGTGGTTTGGCCACTGGGAAGAAGGCCAGCATTATCTGCCAGACGGGTTAGAGGTCAGCCATTATCCGGAGCAATTGATTGTACCGGGCTTTATCGATACCCATATTCACTTTCCGCAAACCGAAATGATGGGTGCTTATGGCGAACAGCTGCTGGAATGGCTGAACACCTATACTTTTCCTACCGAAATCCAGTTTCAGAACCCAGCCTATGCAAAGAAAATTGCTGATTTTTTTGTTCAGGAATTATTAAAAAATGGAACCACCACGGCACTGGTTTTCTGTACCGTACATCCGCAATCTGTAGATGCGCTCTTTGAAGCTGCTACGGCACAGAATATGCGCCTGATTGCCGGTAAGGTACTGATGGATCGTCATGCTCCTCCCGAGCTCTGCGATAGCCCTGACACTGCCTATCGGGACTCAAAACAACTGATTGAAAAGTGGCATGGGCAGGGGCGGAACCTGTATGCAATTACCCCGCGCTTTGCCCCAACCTCGACTCCCGAACAGCTGGAAAAAGCAGGGCAGTTGAAAGCAGAATATCCGGATGTCTATGTTCACACCCATCTTAGTGAAAATCACAATGAGATTGCCTGGGTCAAAGACCTGTTTCCAGAACGTAAAGGGTATCTGGATGTCTATCACCATTATGGCCTGACCGGGTCAAAATCGGTATTTGCGCATTGTGTACATCTTGAAGAATCCGAATGGGATTGTCTGCATCAGACCGATTCAGCAATTGCCTTCTGTCCCAGCTCCAACCTGTTCCTTGGCAGCGGCCTGTTTCCCTTGAAAAAGACGTGGGACAAAGAGGTGAAAGTCGGACTAGGGACCGACATTGGGGCAGGGACTTCATTTAACCAGCTGCAAAGCCTGAACGAAGCTTATAAGGTCCAGCAGCTACAGGGCGAGCAGCTTCCAGCTTTCGCAGCCTTATATCATGCCACCTTAGGCGGAGCCAAGGCCCTGAGCCTGGAGGATCGATTGGGCAATTTTAATATCGGTAAAGAAGCCGATTTTGTGGTATTGGAACTGAATGCCACTGCGCTTCAAGCACTACGCCAAAGCAAGGCGCAAAGTATTGAAGATACATTTTTTGCCCTGACCATGCTGGGGGATGACCGTAATATTGCAGCGACCTATATTTATGGACAAGCCCGCTATGTCAAAGCCTAGAGCGGATACCGCTGCTGGAAAATCGCGCCGTCGCAGGCTGCTGCTCTGGTCAGTGATCAGCGTAGGCTGTGCAACACTCTTAAAAAGGGATACGGCTTCCACCAAAACCTGATTACATTTACAGCCGATGAAACAGGTGCATCTCAGGTTCGGATGTATTAAAATTAGTGAATATTCAGGTGTTGCAAGTCAACACCTTTTTTATTTTTCAATTTTCAGGTATCTACCCATGACCGTTCAAATGAGCGTAATGATTTCCGCTGAAGAAATTCAAGCTAAAGTCAAAGAGCTTGGTGCTCAAATCGATGCACACTATGCCAATAGTGACAAAGAACTTGTGCTCATCGGTTTATTACGTGGCTCAGTAATTTTCATGGCGGACTTATGTCGCGCGATTTCCAAACCCCATGAACTGGATTTTATGACTGTATCCAGCTACGGTGGCGGTACAATTTCAACACATGATGTGAAAATTTTAAAAGATCTGGATGGCGAAATCCGTGCTAAAGATGTGCTGGTGGTGGAAGACATTATTGACTCGGGTAATACCCTGAGCAAGGTACTCGACATCCTGCAAACACGTGAACCGAATTCAATCCAGCTTTGTACTCTGGTCAGCAAACCTTCACGTCGTGAAATTGACCTAGACGTCCAGTTCCTCGGTTTTGAAGTGGAAGATAAATTCATTGTCGGCTACGGTCTGGACTATAACCAGAAATACCGTCATTTACCGTTTATTGGTGAAATCGGTCTCTAGGATTGCTTGCCAAAAGTGGCGATTGCCACTTTTTGTGCGGTAGGATTCAGCCCATACAGGCACAAAAACACTACACCCTGTTGCAGGACTCAACTTTTTTCTGTTTTTTGTTTACCTCAGTATGATGAATACATGATGTAAAAACAAAGACATGATAATAAGGAGCCTCCTCATGTGGACACTTATCGTTGCTATTGTGATTGGTTTTGTTGCGGGCCTGATTGCGCGGGCAATTCATCCCGGAGATGATAAAGCAGGTTTTATCGTCACCACTTTATTGGGTATTGCTGGCTCTTTACTGGCGACCTTCGGTGGACGTATGTTGGGGCTGTATTCAGCCGACTCTGCGGCAGGTCTGATTGCGTCCATTATCGGTGCTGTGATTATTCTATTTATTTATAATATGGTCACGAAACGTAAAACGGTGTAAATCTACACGGACATCGCCCAATACTAGGTAAAAAAGCACCAAATCTGGTGCTTTTTTATGGTCTGTATCTAGAGTCTGTTACAGAAACTTATAAAGTAAATTCCTTAAAAATCTGTTCAATCTGCTCGGCCGGATAAGCCCCCATCACCTTAAAACCATTGGAAAAAATAATGGCGGGTGTCCCATGAATGCCCAGCGTCTGCGCCAGTTGGATATTGCGCTCGACCGGATTGGCGCAACTTTTTTTACTTTTAGGCGTGATGCCTTTAAAAATCAAGTCTTCCCAAGCTTGCACAGGATGGTTTTCACAATATAGCTGCTTGGATGGCAGGATCGACTGCGGCTTTAACGGCAGAATAAAAGTATAAATCGTAACATCTTTCAACTTTTTCAGTTCTACCTCCAGCTGTTTACAATACGGGCAATAGGGGTCAGAAAAGATCGCAATCTGACGTTTACCCGTCCCTCTTACACTTTTTAAAGCATCCTGTAAGGGCAATTTTTTCCAGTCTATACTGTTTTGCTGGACCAACAGGTCCCGGCTCAGATTATGCTGATCCTGAATACGCAACATTGAGCCTGCAATCAGATGCTGGGCATCCTGATTCAAATAGACAATCTGACCCTGCATGGAACCACTGTAAATACCCTGCATTTCAGTTGGCTGGATATTTTCAATTTTCAGTTTTGGATGTTGTTGGCTGAGGTTTTTTTTCACTGTCTCTACATTTGCCATAGTGAAAGTTGAAGCCAAACTGAACAGGGTCAATACCAAGGTTGTTTTAATCATATTTTTGCTCATTGCTCTAAAATTTTTTCCAACTCATTCTACTTAAAAACCATGCCAAAATTCTGACCTTTGCAATGGCTCTTAGCTAAAGTCTACAGATTTCCCACTTCATGTTTCACGTTTCACGTTTCACGTTTCACGTTTCACGTGGAACATCGGTTTCATTAAAGAGAATTGATTTCTACCGAAATCTGTACAATTTCCGCATCAATCACCAGCTCCTCCCGTGCCTGATCGACATTGAGACGGTTATTGATGGCTAGAGTCAACTACAGGAAAATTTGCCTTTCCCATTTCCCGGACATATCAAAAGCGGTAATTTTTCCCACTAAAAATTCTGCAATCATTTCTCGTATTTCCTTCATCCTTGGATGCTCGATTTCTGCATCCCATACAGTTTCCCAGGTTCTCTCGCTAAACCTCAAATCACCATTGGCATGGCCTTGGTATCCTGAATAGCAATCGGTTTAAACAGTCATTTACAGATTGAAAAGCCATAAATAGTGCCACAACCAGCAAGAAGACGGCACTCCGATCAGCAGCCGAAATTTCAATTTTCCAGCTGCCAAAACTAAAACGGTGATCTTGCGCATCATATCGAGCGCAACGGTAAGCAAAATATGCCAGCCCCAATGCCCACTCATCAACCAACCCTCTGCAAGTAAAGCCATAGAATTGTAAATCCAGCCACCGAACTTCTAATAGCATGATGACTGTCATTAAAATGTTGGCCAGTAACATACGTTTTTTGTACCAGTGAATTATCTTCATCACACTGATGTGCCTGTATTCAGGTCAGTCGGACTTTTTGCACATTCTTCATCCTAGGGTTTAAATATATTCCCTCCACCGGATATTTATTTTTTAGAGGATTGTGGTGAATCCCTTCAAGAAAATAAAGTTATCAATTTTATCAAAAACTTAAAATTCAATATTCTTACTATTAAACAAGTTTTGCATTAGCGGCAGACCCATCCAGTATTAATGTTTTACAATAGGGAGTAGCCATTCAAGGGACAGTGAATGGTTTAATAAATGAATTAATCAATTTCATTGATACCATCATGGGCTTGGTGAACAGGCCAATCTTCCTCCACTGGAACTGGATGAATTTTAGAAAATTATTGAAGGTGTATATTTTTAATATCTGGCTACTAAAGTAGAGAATGGAGGAAACCTGCACCAGCTTAGGAGGAGCATCTTTCTCATCTAAATCTTATACGCTTTAAGACAATACAAAAAAAACAGCCTGATTCGGCTGTTTTGATCTGCGCAATATTTCATTGCCTGGCAAAGCTGACATTATTTCCCGATACAGAATGACCCAAATATTTTCCCCAGCAAATCATCTGCGCTAAAGTCACCGGTAATTTCCCCCAAGGCATTTTGTGCCAGTCGCAGTGACTCCGCGACCAGTTCACCTGCGTTATAAACCACCAGTTGCTCACGTGCTTCAGCAAGATAGTGCTGGGTACGCTTCATTGCGTCTAAATGGCGGGTACGGGCAATAAAGGTATCCTCTTCAGGCTGGAAGCCTGCATGCTCTGTAATCGCCTCTATCAGCGACTGTACGCCTGTTTCCTGCTTGGCAGACACAGTAATATGGCGGAAGCCTTTTAAATCTCCGATTTTTGCCTCTGTACCGGTTAAGTCGGCTTTATTACCAATCAAGATTAAACGTTTCGGTTCGATATACTCTGCAAAATATTCTTGAGCCAGTTGAAGCGGATCTTCACCTTGGCTCAAGTCATAGACCAGCAGCAGTAAATCCGCCTGTTCAATCTCTTTAATGGCACGGCGAATCCCTTCTTTTTCCACAATATCACCTGTTTCCCGTAAACCGGCGGTATCAGTCAGAGTAATCGGTAGTCCATTTAAAGTAATTTTCTCATGCAGAACATCGCGCGTAGTGCCGGCAATATCGGTCACAATGGCACGTTCAATTCCAGCCAAGGCATTCAGTAAAGAAGATTTACCAGCATTGGGCTTGCCGGCAATCACCACCTGTAGACCTTCACGCAGCAACTGTCCCTGACGTGCAGACTGCTGTACCTGCGTCACGGCAGTCGAGACTCCATCCAGCAAGTTTAAAATTTTGCCATCTGCCAGAAAATCAATTTCCTCTTCCGGAAAATCAATCGCCGCTTCCACATGCAAGCGCAAATGGATCAGCTGTTCCAGTACTGCATTGACTTTGGTGGAAAAAGCGCCCTGTAAGGAACGTACCGCAGAACGTGCGGCTGCCTGTGAGGTGGCATCAATCAGGTCTGCAATCGCCTCGGCCTGAACCAAATCCAGTTTGCCATTTTCAAAGGCACGCATGGAAAATTCACCGGCTTTGGCAGCTGTTGCGCCCAGCTCCAGCAAACGGCCCAGCAGGGCATTCTGGATCACCGGACCGCCATGACCTTGTAACTCGACCACATCCTCACCGGTAAAGGAACTCGGGTTAGGAAAGCAAAGCACCAGTCCCTCATCCATCACCTCACCGGCAGCATCATAAAACTGGCGAAAACCGGCAAAACGGGCATTGGGTAAGTCTTTCTGGGTTAAGGCCTGCGCAATCGCATAGGATTTTGGACCTGACAGGCGAATTACCCCCACACCGCCACGCCCTGGGGGAGTTGCAATTGCAGCAATCGTTGTGGTTGGGTTAAGCATAAAATTCACCTGCAAGGACTCAAAAGGACAGCCAAAAAAAATCCGCCTAAGATTACCATCTTAAGCGGATTTATTCAGCCCGTCAGTACAACTTAGTTGACTGGCGTTGCCTCATCGCGTTTGGCACGCTCTTTGGCCACGGCTTTATTGATCAAGGACTGCTGCAAGATCGTGATCAGGTTGTTCACAATCCAGTACAGAACCAGACCTGCCGGGAAGAACAGCAAGAATACAGTGAAAATGATCGGCATAATTTTAAACACTTTCGCCTGCATTGGATCAGTAGGCTGTGGATTCAGCATTTGCTGAATATACATTGTGGTTCCCATGATTAATGGCAGGATGAACCATGGATCCATCGCAGATAAATCCTGAATCCAGAGCAGCCATGGGGCATGGCGCAGTTCCACAGATTCCATCAGGACCCAGTACAAAGCCAGGAAAATTGGCATCTGCAGTAACAGCGGTAAACAGCCCGCCAGTGGGTTGACCTGCTCACGCTTGTACAGCGCCATCATTTCCTGAGAGAAGCGCATCCGGTCTTCACCGAACTCTTCTTTCATACGTTGCATTTCTGGTGCAATCACACGCATTTTCGCCATGGAGCGATAGCTCTTCGACGATAAAGGCCACAGGATCAATTTGACCAAGATGGTTAATAAAATGATCGCCCAGCCCCAGTTCCCCACCAGACCGTGGAAGAATTCAAGTCCGACAAACAGCAGTTTGGCAATTGGCCATAACCAGCCATAATCTACAGTCTGATTCAGACCCGTAGCCAGGTCTTTCAGTTCTGACTGGATTTTTGGACCGGAATAGAAGGTCGCATCAATTTCAGCAACCGTACCCGCCGGCACCGTGAAAGTTGGTGAAGTAAAACCGATGATGTTCATGTCATCAGTAGACTTGCGTGATTCAAGTTTCGCGCTATAGGCTTCGCCATTGGCTTGGGTCAGTTTCAAGTTACCCGGTACCCATGCACTTACAAAATAGTGCTGTACCATTGCAACCCAACCACCCTTGGCTTCAGTGCTGAGCTTTTCTTCAGTAAAGTTGTCAAATTTCAACTTGTTATACTGCTCATCTGGTGTTCCCCAGGCACCGCCCAAGAAAGTCCCTAGAGTGAAAATCCCCTGATCCGACTTGCCTGGATCTTCTGAATTATCACGCTTGATCTGACCAAACATCTGACCTTGCCAGGCTTGACCGCTACGGTTAATCACCTTGTGATTCACCACGACTGGGTATTCACCTTCGATAAAGTTAAAGGTCTTGATAATTTCTACACCATCAGCCGTTTTAAAGACCATCGGTACAGACAAGACTTTGACCGTTTCGCCGGCTTTATTTTTGCTGGCTTTGGCATCTGCCAAGGTATAAGTGGTTTTTTCCAGCTCATACATTGGACGGCCATTGCGGCTGCTATCCGGCCCATTCAGACCGATCAGACCTGACTGAGCAACATAAGTCCGTTTCGCATCGCTTTCCAGCATGACGAAAGGCTCATCACTGTCTTTGTTTTTGTCATGATTGAGTAATTCAACACGAACAATATCACCACCTTTTGGATTGATCCAAAGATGATAAAGGTCAGTTTGTACTGAAATAAGCTGCTGACTTACAGGTGCTGTAGCATCCGTAGCTTGCTGCGCTGGTACATTTGCTTGTGGCACATCAGAGGTTGCACTAGCAACCTGATTATTTGGCAAATCTGCTGATACTTCCTGCGAAACCACCACAGTTTCCTGCTTCGGTTGGGTTTCTGCATTTCCATAATCTTTTTGCCAAGCCAAAATGAGCAAATATGCGACAACAAACATGGCTCCTAGAATTGCAATCCTGGCCCATTGTTGCATATGTATTACCCCAAGTGGTTAGAGTGATTTTGGTTCATTAAACGATCACGAAAGGGTACAGCAACGTGAAGCGTTTGAGAATCTATTTGCTGAAATGAAATAAAACGAATCGCTTTCAAAGGCACAGGATCATATCCTGATCCACCCCAGGGGTGACAACGACAAATACGTTTAGTCGCCAACCACACACCACGTCCAGCACCATGTCGATGGACTGCTTCCAGAGAATATTGTGAACAGGTAGGAATATAGCGACAGCGTGGTCCCAGTAAAGGACTAATCGCAATCTGATAGAAACGGATTAACCAATGCAGTAAACGTACCATTGGCGCGCTCTACTTTTGTGGGGAGGGAGCTGTTTTTGTATGCTTTTTGGCAAGACGGTTCAGTTTTTGCCAAGCAAATTGTAATTGCTGATGCAGTTCAGCATTCGGTACGCTATCGATCCCCATTTTGGGCATCACCACAATATCCAAATCACTGAGTTGCTGCTGATGCAGGCGAAAACTTTCGCGAGCGAGTCGTTTTACTCGATTTCGTTCATGCGCACGGCGCACTTTTTTCTTAGCAACAACTAAACCCAAACGGCTGTTCGGCTGTTCGGACGGTTTTGCAAGAAATAAGAAATGGGGTTGATGCACTTTAAAAAGCGCACCATCAAAGACACCTTTATAATCGGCAGCACAGCGTAATCGTAACTCTGTGCCAAAACCATAAAGTGCTGTCATAACACCCAAAGTCGGCAAAGCCTAACTGATTAAACAGTTAAGCTGTGACGGCCTTTTGCACGACGGCGAGCTAATACTTGACGACCAGCTTTAGTAGCCATACGAGCACGGAAACCATGAACGCGTTTACGCTTTAATTCAGATGGTTGGAATGTACGTTTCATCTCGAAACTCCCAAAAAGATCTTTCTATGAAGGTCCGCGATTTTAGTGCTCATTGCTTAAGCTGTCAATGTAAAACAGGTTTTCTTTTCAAATAAGTTCTCAAGGCTAAGTCGCTTTGAGGAATCTCATAGATTAAAAAAATCCCTTGCTTAAAAGTTATACACAAATTAAGTTGTTGTTATTCATTTGAATATAAGTTATTAACATTTATATCAACACGGTTATCCACAATACTGTAACAGGTTTAAATTTGGATTGTGGTTTTGAATTTAAATTTAACCGAATTATGTTTATCCACAGAAAAGTCGAATCTTATATATAAATTCAAATTTATAAATTTAAATTTATTACTATTATGGAGGGGTTTTTCTGTGGAAAAGGTAGTTTTATTCTAAATAAACATAAACTTAGGTTGTGGGTAAAACTGTTTCTATTAATTTTATACTTTGTGGATAACTTTGTGATATATTTTATCCACAGCTTGCGGATAAACTTATCCACACCAGCCTTTTAAATTTAAATTTATCCATTTTGGACTGTTTTTGCACAAAATCTGCGGAAATAGCCATGACAGATGTGGATAACTTGGTTAGAATGGCGGCCCGCTTTGGCCGTCGCCATCTTTTAAATAAACAATGGAATGAATAGGGGATTCACATGCTTTGGACAGACTGCTTAAATCGCTTGCGACAAGAGCTCTCTGGAAATGTCTTTACAATGTGGATTCGCCCATTAGTGGCGGAAGAGTTAGATGATACTTTGCGTCTCTATGCTCCGAATCCTTATTGGACACGTTACATTCAAGAGCATCATCTGGAGCTGATTTCAATTCTGGCCGAACAGTTGTCAGAAGGCCGGGTACGTAAAGTTGAAATTCTGGTGGATTCCCGTCCGGGTGTCATCCTGTCTGCCAGTGAACAGCCGGCGACCACTACAGCAGCGTTGGCTTCGATGCCTGCGCCGGTGGCCAAACCGAAAAGAGAAAAAGAAGACACTGCGAAAAATAACCGCAAGCGTCAATTGAACCCTTTATTTACCTTTTCTTTGTTTGTGGAAGGCCGCTCTAACCAGATGGCCGCTGAAACTTGTCGCAAGGTATTAACCCAGTTGGGCGCATCACAACATAATCCCTTATTTTTATATGGGCCTACCGGCTTGGGTAAAACCCACCTGATGCAGGCAGTCGGTAATGCACTTTTACAGGCCAAGCCGAATGCGCGGGTCATGTATATGACCGCAGAAAGTTTTGTACGGGACTTTGTCAGCTCTTTGCAGCAGGGGAAAGTCGAAGAATTTAAGAAAAATTGCCGCTCACTGGATCTGCTACTGGTCGATGATATTCACTTGCTGGCCGGTAAGGAAGCCAGTCTGGTGGAATTCTTCTATACCTTTAACGCACTTCTGGATGAGTCCAAGCAGATCATCCTGACCTCGGACCGTTATCCTAAGGAATTGACCGAACTGGATCCGCGTCTGGTCTCCCGCTTTTCCTGGGGTCTGTCTGTGGGGGTGGAACCGCCCGATATTGAAACCCGAATTGAAATCTTGCTGAAAAAGGCCGAAAACACCGGGGTGGACTTGCCGCGTAACTGTGCGCTGTTCATTGCCCAACAGGTGGTGGCCAATGTACGTGAGCTGGAAGGTGCACTGAATAAGGTCGTGGCCATTTCCCGTTTTAAAGGAACACCGATTGACCTGGATGTTGTCCGTGAATCCCTGAAAGATGTATTGGCGATTCGTGCGAGAACCATCAGCACCGAAAATATCCAGCGTGTCGTCAGTGAATATTTCCGTATTCCTTTAAAGGAGCTGGTCGGTCCCAAACGTACCCGGATTTATGCCCGTCCACGTCAATTGGCCATGGGCCTGGCACGTGAGTTGACTGGTGACAGTTTTCCGGAAATTGGCATGGCTTTTGGCGGTCGCGATCACAGTACCGTGATGCATGCCTGTGAGAAAGTACAAAGTCTGCGTGAGCAAGATCCGATCTTTAATGAGGACTATAAAAACCTGCAACGCCTGTTGCAAAGTTAACCGGAAACGCTCAAATTCTGTTCTTGCTATGCGGCTTATTTTGCCGCATAGTACACTGCTAAAAAATCAAAATTTATCTTAATCTTCAGTTGTTAGAGGAATGTACCGTGCGTTTAAAAATCGCGAAAGAGAGCTTACTGAATGTTCTATCACATGTCGTAGGAGCGGTTGAACGTCGCCATACCTTAAATATTCTGTCCAACCTGAAAATCCAGGTCACTGCTGAAGCCTTGACGGTGACAGGCTCAGATCTGGAAGTAGAGCTGGTGGCCAGCACCCCATTGGCCGAAGGCGCTTGCCTGCAGGCAGGGGAAACCACGGTTCCGGCACGCAAACTGATTGATATCTGTAAGTCTTTACCTTCTGCGGCATTAATTGACCTGCAAATTACTGATGATCAGCGCTGTATTTTAAAATCAGGCAATAGCCGTTTTGTACTCGGGACTTTGCCTGCCGATGATTATCCGCTTTTAAGCACTGAAAATACGCAAGGTACCCAAGTTACCGTCACCCAACGTGAACTGAAACGCCTGTTTGAAAAAACTGCTTTTGCCATGGCAGTACAGGATGTGCGTTTCTATCTGACCGGTACCTTGCTGGAAATTGATGCCAATCAATTGCGTGCAGTGACTACCGATGGCCACCGTCTGGCCCTGTGTGAGACTGTAGCGCAAGCGACTACGACCCAGCCGATCCAGGCCATTGTGCCACGTAAAGCGGTGGCTGAATTACAACGTTTGCTCAGTGTAGAAGATGACCAGTTATCCCTACTGATTGGCCGTGAATTATTAAATGTCACCATTACAGTAGCAAGTCGGGATAAAGAGCAGGGCGATATCACAGTACGTTTCACGACGAAACTGATTGATGGTAAATTCCCCGATTATCGCCGTGTTATTCCGCGTGGTGGTGATAAACGTGTCATTATTGCTCATGATGTGTTCAAGCAGTCTTTACAACGTGTTGCCATTCTCAGTAATGAAAAATTACGTGGCGTCTTCCTGAACTTTAATGCTGATTCCCTGCAATTACGTGCCAATAACCCGGAGCAGGATGAAGCGATTGAAGATCTGGCGATTCAATATGTAGATGCGCCGATGGAAATGTCATTCAATGTCCAATATCTGCTTGAAGTATTGGGGGTATTGGATGGCGAAGATGTCACTATGACCATGACTGAGGCCAACCAGTCAGTCCTGGTTCAGGACCCATCGCAGACTGACCAGACCTATGTCGTGATGCCAATGCGCGTCTAAACCTTTTGGAAGAAATAAGTCCACACGATGCATATTACGCGTTTACATATTGAGCGTGTACGAAACTTGAAGACGGTTGCTCTCTACGGATTGCAGCCGTTTAACGTTTTTTATGGCCAGAATGGCTCTGGCAAGACCTCAGTACTGGAAGCCATTCATTTACTGGCTAGCGGCCGCTCTTTTCGTACCCATATTCCTAAAAACTACATCCAGTACGGTGCTCAGGATGCAATCGTGTTTGCCCAGTCCGAGACTGAAAAAATCGGCATGCAGAAAATGGCCAGTGGTGAACAGCTGATCAAGGTTAATGGTGATCCGGTGGCAACCCAAGGCCAGCTGGCCAAACTGCTCCCGCTGCAACTGATTGATCCGCAAAGTACTGACATTATTGACCATGGTGCCAAGCCGCGTCGCCAGCTACTGGACTGGTTGATGTTCCACGTGGAACCAGAGTTTTATCATACCTGGCAATATTATGCCCGGGCCCTGAAGCAGCGTAATAGCCTGCTCAAGTCCAAGCGTTTCTTAAGCCTGTCTGAGCTGGAGCCGTGGAACCTGATGCTGAGTGAATATGGCGAGATCTTACATGCGCAGCGGGTGACGATCGTGGAACAGTGGAAAGGCTTTTTTCAGGAAGATTTAAGGCAGTTACTGCCTGATCTGGAGATTCGTCTGGAATACAGCCCAGGCTTTCATAGTGAAACTGGTCTGCTGAATGACCTGACCCATTATCATGAAAAAGACTGTGAACGGCGCTATACCGAATATGGTCCACATCGTGCCGATTTACGGCTCAAAACTCCCTTGGGGGAGGCGGATGTGATTCTGTCACGCGGCCAAAAGAAACTGTTGATGATGGCGCTAAAACTGTCGCAAATCGCAATGCTGCATGCTAGTAACAAGGAAACTGTGGTATTATTAGATGATGTGACAGCAGAATTAGATTTAACTGCACAACAACGTTTAATTGAACGATTGAGCCAGCTAGGTAGTCAAGTTTTTATTACCACCTTAGACCATGAATCAGTACAAAAGCACCTCCATGATCTGTCTATTTCGTATCAGTTATTCCGGGTTGAAAACGATACAGTTGAAGTTGTTGTGCGATAATTTTTTTAATTTTACCCATCTTTGTATAAACCTATACTTTACTAGGGAGAAACCATGAGTTCAGAAGATCAAGCTGCTTCTCAAACAGAACAAACCATTGAAAAGGCTTATGATTCCTCTAGCATCAAGGTACTACGTGGTTTAGATGCTGTCCGTAAGCGTCCGGGCATGTACATTGGTGATACAGACGATGGTACCGGCCTGCATCATATGGTGTTCGAGGTAGTCGATAACTCGATTGATGAAGCACTGGCCGGTCATTGTGATGAAATTATCGTGACTATTCACGAAGATGAATCTGTCTCGGTTTCTGATAATGGCCGTGGTATTCCAACGGATATCCATCCAGAAGAAGGGGTGTCCGCTGCCGAAGTAATTCTGACCATTCTGCATGCTGGTGGTAAGTTTGATGACAATAGCTATAAAGTTTCCGGCGGTTTGCATGGTGTAGGCGTGTCGGTAGTGAATGCTTTGTCCAGCAAGCTGGAGTTGACCATCCAGCGTGCGGGTAAAATTCATCAGCAGGAATACCGTCACGGTAACCCGCAGTTCCCCTTAACGGTGGTCGGCGAGACCGACAAGAGCGGGACACATGTGCGTTTCTGGCCAAGTACAGAAACCTTTAGCCAGACCATTTTTAATGTGGACATTCTGGCACGTCGCTTGCGTGAACTGTCTTTTTTAAATGCTGGCGTACGCATTGTGTTGCGTGACGAGCGTATTCATGCAGAGCATGTGTTTGATTTCGAAGGCGGATTGTCTGAATTTGTTAAATATATTAATGAAGGCAAGACCCATCTGAATGATATCTTCCACTTTACGACCATGGCTGAAAATGGCATTGGCGTCGAAGTAGCCCTGCAATGGAATGATTCTTATCAGGAAAATGTCCGCTGCTTCACCAACAATATTCCGCAAAAAGATGGTGGTACACATTTAGCCGGTTTCCGTGCTGCGCTGACCCGTGGCCTCAACAGTTATATGGAAAATGAAAACCTGCTCAAAAAAGAGAAGGTGAACGTATCAGGTGATGATGCACGTGAAGGTCTGACCGCGATTGTTTCGGTAAAAGTACCCGATCCGAAATTTTCTTCACAAACCAAAGAAAAACTGGTGTCCAGTGAAGTGAAGTCTGCGGTTGAGCAGGCCATGAATAAGGCTTTTGCGGAATATCTGCTGGAAAATCCGCAAGCGGCTAAATCAATTGCGGGCAAGATTATTGATGCCGCACGTGCCCGTGATGCGGCACGTAAAGCCCGGGAAATGACGCGCCGTAAAAGCGCCCTGGATATCGCAGGCCTGCCGGGTAAACTGGCAGATTGTCAGGAAAAGGATCCGGCTTTATCTGAACTCTACCTGGTCGAGGGTGATTCTGCCGGTGGTTCGGCCAAGCAGGGCCGTAACCGTAAGATGCAGGCGATTTTGCCGCTTAAAGGTAAAATCCTGAACGTGGAACGTGCACGCTTTGACAAGATGATTTCATCTGCCGAAGTGGGCACCCTGATTACTGCACTTGGCTGTGGGATTGGCCGTGAAGAATATAATCCGGATAAGCTGCGTTATCACAAAATTATTATCATGACCGATGCTGATGTCGATGGTTCGCACATCCGTACACTGCTCTTAACCTTCTTCTTCCGTCAAATGCCGGAACTGGTTGAGCGTGGCCATATCTATATTGCCCAGCCACCGCTGTACAAACTGAAAAAAGGCAAGCAGGAACAGTACATCAAGGACAATGATGCCCTGGAAACTTATCTGATTTCCAATGCCATTGATGAACTGGAATTGCATGTTAGCGCAGAAGCCCCTGCCATTCGCGGTGAAGCACTGGCGAATGTCATTGCAGACTACCAAACCTCGCAAAAGAGTTTGGCACGTTTGACCCAGCGTTATCCTGCCAGCCTGCTGGATGCCCTGATTTCAATCGAGGCCTTTAAGCTAGATCAGCTTGAAGACGAGGACTATGTTACCCGCTGGGGTGAACAGCTGCGTGCAGCAATTGAGCGCATTCAGCCTGGCTTACGTCCTGAACTGAGCCTGGAACGCTTTGAAAAAGAACTGAATGATCAAACAGTGGCGAGCTGGTTACCTCGAATCACTATTTATGTGCATAACTTGCCACATCATTATCTGATTGATGCTGGTTTGCTCGGTTCAAGTGAGTATGCGCGCTTATTGAAAAACTCGAAAAGCTGGTTTAGCCTGCTGGAAGAGGGGGCTTATTTACAAAAAGGTGAGCGCAAAATTCAGGTCAGTAATTTCCATCAGGTCTGGCAGCATATTCTGCAAGACTCACGCCGCGGTATGATGATCCAGCGTTATAAAGGTCTGGGCGAGATGAATGCCGACCAACTCTGGGAAACTACAATGGACCCTGAAAACCGTCATATGTTACAGGTGACGGTACAGGATGCGATTGAAGCGGACCGTATGTTCTCTTGTTTGATGGGCGATGATGTTGAACCGCGTCGTGCCTTTATTGAAGAAAATGCCCTGAATGCCGATATTGATACCTGATTGCTCAGGATAAAGCTCAGACTAAAAAAGCGCCTTTCGGGGCGCTTTTTGCTTGCTGGCTGAAGCGGTCTTTATGGCGTCAGAATAATTTTACGACAATCCTGTTCACGTTGATCAAAAATACGATAGGCTTCCGCCGCTTCTTCCAGCTTCATGCGGTGGGTAATAATCACGTCTGGCGAAAGATTGCCATTTTCAATATGCTCCAGCAATTCGGGCAGGAATTTATGCACATGGGTTTGTCCCATTTTAAAGGTCAGTCCTTTATCAAAAGCGTCCCCAAACAGGAAGCCATGAATTGGCCCGGCGTAAACTCCCGGCACACTCACCACCCCACCGCGACGTACTGCGGCGATACATTGGCGTAGGGCAAAACCACTGGAGCCTTCAATTTTCAGATTGGTCATCACGGTTTCTACCAGGCTGCCTTTGGCTTCAAAACCAACCGCATCAATCACGGCATCTACACCCCGATGACCGGCAGTATTCTGGATGATAAATTCTGCCGCATCGACCTCATCAAAATTAACCGGAATCGCTCCATAGGTCTGATGGGCAAAACGCAGGCGATAAGGATGGTGATCGACCATAAAAATTTTCTCGGCGCCCAGCATGCGGGCACAGGCGGTAGCAAGCAGACCGACTGGACCTGCTCCATAAATCGCAAGACTGGAACCGCGACCGACCTGCGCATTGCTCACGGCTTGCCAAGCGGTGGGTAGAATATCCGTCAAGAACAGGACTTTTTCATCTGGTAATGAGCCGGGGACTTTAAAAGGCCCGACATTGCCTTTGGGAACCCGCACATATTCAGCCTGCCCCCCAGGAACGCCGCCATACAGATGGCTATAACCAAACAGGGCTGCACCGGGTGGAATCTGTTTTTTATTCAGGATCGCCCCATGACCGCTGTTGGTATTTTCACAGGCAGCCATCAATTCATGTTCGCAGAAAAAACAGTGACCACATGCGATCACAAAGGGAATAATAACCCGGTCTCCTTTTTTGACCGAGCTGACTTCCGGGCCGATGTCTTCCACGATGCCCATAAACTCATGCCCGAAAATATCACCCTGTTCTGTGGCCGGAATTTTTCCTCGATAAAGATGCAAATCTGAACCACAGATCGCGGTGGCAGTCACCCTTAAAATGACATCATCTGGTTCCTGAATAACCGGATCTGGAACAGATTCAACTCGTACATCTCGAATACCATGATAGCTAAGAGCACGCATGCGGATCTCCTCTCTCGTTCAATATTCAACAGACTCATCTCAAGACTGCCAGAAATTAAAAACCTTTTTTATTAGAGCCCGAGAAAGCGAGGAAGCGCTGTAAATTAATGTATGAAATAGGACATCCAACTGTTTAAAAAATAAACTTATAGAGGCCTTACGTAATTCCCTGCTAAAACAGCTTGAAACTTTTTAAACTGGAGGAAAGAAAAAATTTTGAATCAAATAGATGAATTTGAGTGTTAAAAAAAGAGGTTAACTAGATAAACAGTGAGGGGCTGTTGATCATTGTGTAAATAGATTGCGTGATAAGCTAAACCTGAGCAGATGAGGCAGGAAACTTGGCAATAGCGAGACTATTGCCAAGTTTCATAACAAAATCTGGAAAAATTTTAGCGCCAGACGTTCAGGATGAGCATATTTTTTACTGCTAGCTCGTTATGACTCCTTCCTTTAGAAGGACTGAATTTCCTGCCTCATATCAGCATAAAAACTCTTGCGAAATATAGCTCTCATGTTGCAGACATAGGCGAATTGTCCACCGCGCCTCAGCTCTTTAAGATAAAAAAGTGGTCAGAACTCAGCTGTCCAGAAATGACTGCTCCAGCGTTTCTAGCTCCATCATAAGTTCCAGCATATGTTCTTCGGCCTGTTCCAGCTTCTGTTTGAGTTCGGTCTGCTCATTCATCAGCTTTAGCAGGTCATCTTTACGTGATGCCTCATATAAAGCGCTATTGGCCAGCAAGTCTTCAATCTCAGCCAGACGCCGTTGCAGCTTTTCAATCTGGGTTTCATACTTTTCAATATTCTTGCGGATGGGACGGGTCTGCTCGCGGCGCTGGGCTGCCAGTTTACGTTGGGCTTCCTTATCGACTTTCTGTGCAGCCGGCTTCGTCTCTGTAACTGTTTGAGCCTTAACTAAGGTATTTTGCGCATTGATCTGCTGCTGGCGTGCTTCGCGTAACCATTTGGCATAGTCCTGCAAATCTCCCTCAAACTCTGTACAGCGCCCGCCATGTACCAGCAGCAACTCGTCACAGACCGTGGCGATGAGTTGTCGCTCATGCGATACCAGTACCACAGCACCCTCAAAGTCTTGTAAGGCCATGGTCAGGGCATGACGCATATCGAGATCTAAATGGTTGGTGGGCTCATCTAGAATCAGCACATTTGGACGTTGCCAGACAATCAGCGCCAGCGCCAGACGCGCACGCTCACCACCAGAGAAGCTTTCACAAGATGTATCCATCCGTTCGCCACTAAAGCCGAAACTACCCAGGAAAGCCCTTAAGCGGGCTTCGCTGATTTTTGGATCAGCAAGACGTGCCAGTTGCAGCATTGGACTGGCTTGGCCATCTAAGGCATCCATCTGGTGCTGGGCGAAATATCCGATATTCAGGAGTTCAGAGGCCTTACGCTGACCATTTAACAGAGGTAAATCACCGACAAGAGACTTGATCAGGGTCGATTTACCCGCACCATTCATACCGAGCAGACCAATCCGGGAATTTGGTGTGATTTGCAGATTGATGTTCTGGGCAATGGACTTATCACCATAGCCAATTTCTGCCTGCTCCAGCGTCAGCAGTGGCGAACTCATTTTTGTCGGCTCACGGAAACTGAAGGTAAATGGCGTATCGATATGGGCAGGTGCCAGCTCCTGTATACGCTCCAGCATTTTGATCCGGCTTTGGGCCTGGCGGGCCTTGGTCGCTTTCGCCTTGAAACGGTCAATAAATTTTTGCAGATGAGCGCGTGTTTCCTGCTGCTTTTCAAAGGCCTGTTGCTGCTGGGATAGGCGTTCACTGCGGGTCACTTCAAAGGTTGAGTAATTACCGGTATAAAGCGTCAGTTCCTGATTCTCGATATGCAGAATATGATCAATCACCGCATCCAGAAAATCGCGGTCATGCGAAATCAGTACCAAAGTCCCTTCATAAGCTTTTAACCAGTCTTCTAGCCACAGAATCGCATCTAGGTCCAAATGGTTGGTCGGCTCATCGAGTAATAGTAAATCTGAACGGCTCATCAGGGTCCGTGCCAGATTCAGGCGCATCCGCCAGCCACCAGAAAAACTGGATACCGCTAGACGGAGCTGGTGATCCATAAAACCGAGGCCGGCCATCAGTTGTGCCGCCTTGGCCGGTGCCGAATAGCCATGAATCTCGTCAAAACGGCCATGTAGCTGTGCCAGCTCCGTATCAGAAAGCTGTTCAGGCTGTGCCAGCTGCTGCTGGATATGCCAGTATTCTTCATCTCCTGACAGCACAAAATCAATGGCTGGCATGTCCAGCGCTTTAATTTCTTGTGCCATATGCGCTACGGTCCATATTGATGGACGGCTCAGTGAACCTTCATCAGCCCCCAGCTCTCCGAGTAGCGCGGCAAATAGGGTGGACTTGCCTGCGCCATTGACTCCGGTTAAACCAATTTTCCAGCCAGGATGCAGCTGCATGGACGCTTTTTGAAATAATACTCGCCCACCACGGCGTAAGGAAACTTGGTCAAACTGGATCATTGAACTTACTAACACGGGCAAAAAATAATAGCGCTATTCTAATAGAAAGCTCGCTGAAAACAAAAAAGACTTCCATCGCAATTTGCAGATGACCTGTCTTTTAAAAACTTTAAATTTGGTTATGATAGAAATAATTAGAATAATTACTCTAAT
This sequence comes from Acinetobacter sp. S4397-1, assembly GCF_024129285.1. Taxonomy (NCBI): domain Bacteria; kingdom Pseudomonadati; phylum Pseudomonadota; class Gammaproteobacteria; order Moraxellales; family Moraxellaceae; genus Acinetobacter; species Acinetobacter sp. S4397-1. Next base: position 12,296 of record NZ_JAMXXZ010000022.1, on the reverse strand, counting down.
TTTTTAAAAATAATAGATTGCTGCTTATTTTAATGAACAGATTACAGCGAGTTCAATAAAAATGAAAAAACAATTTTTGATTTTATCGCTCATGACAATACTGGTCTCAACTGCTTCTGCCACGCCGCAGCAAGTTTGCGTATTTGATCTGCTTGGAAAGTCGGGCGAATCTTACAAGCTGATCGAAGAATGGGCGCTGGCCAGTAAACAGTGGGGTACAAGCGTTCAGCTACGTGGCTATCAGGATGAAGCCAAAGTGGATCAGGACGTTAAATCTGGAAAATGCGATGCGTTTTACATGACCTCCATGCGCGCCCGAACCTATAACAAATTTGCCGGTTCGATTGATGCGCTAGGTGGTGTACCGAGCAATGATATTGCAATGAAGGCCATCAGTTATGTGCTGGACAAGCGTAATAGCAAACGGCTTGTCAGCCAAAATGGCAAGGAAAAATTTGAAGTCGCAGGCATTGGCCAGATTGGACCGGCCTATATTTTTGTCCGTGACCGCAGCATGAATCAGCTGGAACATATCAAAGATAAAAAGTTTGCGGTGCTGCACTATGATCATGCCCAAACCAGCATGGTCAAACGTATTGAAGCCATTCCGGTGAAATCGGACATTTCTAACTTTATCCGTAAATTTAATCAGGGTGAAGTCGACATCGTGGCTGCGCCGGCTTATGCCTTTAAACCCTTGGAAATGTCCAAAGGTTTGGGCAGCAAAGGAGCCATGATTAACTTTCCCGTGGTTAATGTCACAGCAGACCTGATTATCCGTCCGGAAAAATTTCCGCCTCAATTTGCGGCTCAATCTCGGGAATGGTTTATCAAGCAGCTGCCGCGCAGTTTTGCTATGGTAAAACGTATGGAAGCGGAGATTCCGAGCAAATATATTCTGAACCTGAGCCGGGATGAGCAGCTGAATTATCAAAAAATTCTTCGTGACGGCCGTATGGATCTGACCAGGCAGGGGATTTATGACCCGATGATGATGACCGTGCTCAAGCGGGCGCGCTGTACGGTGGAAAGAACCAATTTTGAGTGTTCAATTGGCGGTGAATAAAAACAGTATGTTTTATTTTGTAATTGTCTTTTCAGATATATAAAAATATAGATGAATTTATATAATATAAGTATTTGAAATTAAATAACTTAAATGGGTAATAAAAAAATATATGCATGAAAAGACATATAAATTTCCTGAAATGACATGCCATATTTGAGTAATTGCTCTATTTTTTTAATAAACTTGCTAAGATTTATGATGTGTATGGACACTCAGTTAACAACAAGATTTCAAAAGGATGAATAGAATGAAAAAAGCAGTTTTATCGTTGGTTGCACTTTCTGCATTTGGTTTTGCGGGTACGGCTGCTGCGGAAAAAGTGGATGTGTGTATCTTTGACTTACTGGGTAAGTCTGGAGAGTCTTATCAGATGGCACAGGAATGGGCACTGGCTGCAAAAGGCTGGGGCGCTGAGGTGAATCTGATTGCACGTCAGGACGAGGCCGTTGCGGATAATGACTTTAAGGCAGGAAAGTGTGATGCTGTATTTATGACTGCGATGCGTGCCCGTCAATATAATAAATTTGCTGGCTCCATTGATGCCTTGGGCGGTGCTCCAAGCAATACCATTGCCCAGCGTGCCATTACTTTTGCGCTCGACAAACGTAATGCAGCTAAAATGGTCAGTAATCTGGGGGGCAAAAAATATGAAATAGCCGGTATCGCCCCACTCGGTTCAGCGTTTATTTTCGTGCGTGATAAAAATATTAATTCGATTGAAAAAGCGGCCGGTAAAAAATTCGCCGTGCTGGGCTATGACGATGCCCAGAAAATCATGGTTCAGCGTGTTGGGGCTCAAGCTGTTATTTCAGATGTGTCGAACTTTGTGGCGAAATTCAACAATGGTCAGGTCGACATGGTCGGTGCGCCGGCTTATGCCTATAAGCCGCTGGAGATTTATAAGGGCCTGGGCAGTAATGGTGCTATGTTTAACTTCCCGGTCTTGCAGGTAAGTGCAGATTTAGTGATTCGTCCAGAGAAATTCCCGGCCGGCTTTGGCCAGAAATCCCGTGACTGGTTTGTGAAAAATCTGCCAAAAAGTATTGCAATGATTAACCGTCTGGAAGCCGGTATTCCGGCAAAATACAAAATGAACCTCAGCGCAGAAGACAAAACCAAGTATCAAAGACTGTTACGCGATGGACGTATGGATATGACCAAGCGGGGTATTTATGATGCTGGCATGATGTCTGTTCTGAAACGTGCACGCTGCTCTATAGATAAGGCCAACTTTGAATGTTCATTATCGGGTGAATAATCTGCTTCTGGAAGAAAAAAAAGCTTAGATTCGTCTAGGCTTTTTTTGTAGCATCGCCGTCAGTTATACGATTGCAGATTATTAAAAAATCGTTAGACTGAAGAGGAGACACCCCACATGTTCCTCTAAAAACAAGAACATGCAATATGAAAAAATAAAAACAATCTGATAAGGAAAACAGCAGAATGAAAAAAGGATGGAAGGCGCTCATGCTGGGTACGGCCCTGCTCGGGATTTCGGGACTGACGCAGGCCAAACAGGTAGTATGTGTATTTGACCTGGTCGGTAAAAATGGCGATGTATATAGCCTAATGAAAGACTATCAGCTGGCTGCTAAAAACTGGGGAGGCGATATTGAGCTGCGCGTGAATACCAATGAGGCCGTGGTGGCCGAAGACTTTAAAGCGGGTAAATGTGATGCAATCAGTGTTACCGGAATGCGTGGCCGCCAGTTTAATAATTTCACTGGTTCTCTGGATGCAATTGGTGCCATCACTGACCTGAAGCTGGCCGTTAAAGTCATGCAGGGGCTGGCCAGCCCGACCTTTGCCAAGCATATGCTACAGGGGAAATATGAAATTGCCGGCGTGATTCCGGTCGGGGACGCTTATCTGCTGGTCAATGATCGCAGTATCAATACCGTGGCCAAAGCAGCAGGTAAAAAAATTGCGGTACTGAGCTATGATGAAGCACAGAAAATTATGGTACAGCAGGTCGGTGCGCAAGCCGTAAGTGCTGAAATCAGCAACTTTGCCAGCATGTTTAATAATGGTCAAGTCGATATTATTGGAGCACCAGCTGCTGCTTTTAAGCCACTTGAGCTGCATAAAGGCCTAGGAAATAAAGGTGCAATCGTCAATTACCCAATTTTGCAGGTGACCGGCAATATTATTATTCGCCCGGACAAATTCCCGGCAGGTTATGGACAAAAATCACGTGAATGGGTCAAGGGCCAGTTGCCGCGTGCTTTTGGTATTTTAGGTAAGATGAAGGCGGATATTCCGCAAAAATACTGGATGGATATTCCTGCTGCTGACAAGCCGGGCTATCAGAAAATGATGCGTGATGCCCGAATTGACCTGACCAAGCGCGGGATTTATGACAAACGCATGATGAAATTGCTCTGGCAGTTCCGCTGTAAGCAGAACCCAAAAAATTTCGAATGTGCCTTACAGGATGAGAACTATAAATAATCCTGATAAAATAAGTCAGATTTGACTTTTAATCTCAAGAGACTGACCATATATTGAGTGTTATACTTGAAATATGGTCTTTTCTTTTTAAAGACATACTATTCAATAGAGGATCTGCCATGAATGCTCAAGCGCTTGTGCTCACCGACAATGCCGCAAATAAAGTACGCCAGTTGCGTGACAGTGAAGGTAACCAAGACTTAATGCTCCGTGTTTATGTCACTGGTGGCGGCTGTTCAGGCTTTTCTTATGGCTTTAACTTTGCAGATAGCCAGAATGAAGATGATGCAGAATTTGTAAATGGCGACGTGAAAGTTCTGGTGGATGCACTCAGCTATCAGTATCTGGTAGGTTCGGTCGTAGATTATATCGAAGGTCTAGAAGGATCACGCTTTGTGGTACAAAACCCGAATGCAACCACAACCTGTGGCTGTGGTTCTTCATTCTCGATCTAAGTTTCGTAATAATAAAAAAGTCCTCATCTAGAGGACTTTTTTATACCCGCTTAAACCTAGTTTTCTAGTTTGACCGCTTCCAGCAGATCGAAAATAACCGAAGTGACATCCTGGCTGAGGTCACGGTTATTAAAAATCTCATAAGCACTGATGGTAATATCAGTATCGCTAGGTAATAGTCGCTGTTCTTCTTCAATGAGATCATTGATCGGTAAAATGGTCTGTTTGATTTCTAGATGCAGAATATCTTTGTATTCCAGATTTTCATCATCCAGTTCAATTAACTGTTCATTAAAATAAGGTAATAAAATCGAATGGAGATAAGGTTGAAGTTCCTTGATATCGAAGATTTCAACATCACGGGTTTCATCAATCGTACTAATGTGATCCTTTACTTCAATTAAAATATGGTAGTAACTCACACGAATCTCCAGAGATGGCTTAAAACACTATACTACCCTTCACCATAGCATGAAATGCCTTTATCTGCTGCTTAATTGTCCATCTGCCGATAAATATATCCTCTGGCTCAGCCAGATTAACGGCGATAGAGTAGGGTTTTATCGGCAGGTCGCAGTTGAAAATCCTACCTTGTTTGCTAACCCAAAACCGGATACCTCAGGGCTTTCAGACCATGAGGAGGCAGAAGTCCCAAAGCATGGCCCAGTCCATGTGCCAGGGTCAGCCGTCCAACATCTTGTGCTTCCAACTGATAAATCTGCATCTGGCTGGCCGTACATACGCCTTTATCAAATTCGCGTGGAGGAGAACGCTACTGGGCGTGCAGAATATTTTGCTGCTATAAGCCGTTTTGATGGGCAGGCAGTTGCAGATTAAAGTCAGTCTGCTGTTGCTGCTGCAAAGACGGGTATTCTTACTGAAAACGGGTTGCCTGTACCTCTAGATCTTGAGACTCTGTCGCAATTTTTTCACGTTCATGTTCAAATAAATCAGGCTGATTTTTGCGTTATGACAATGCCGGAAACTCCGTTTCAATCTGGCTTTTCTGACTGATCAGATAACGTTGCTGATCTGCAAGATAGCTTTGTGAGGCGGTTAAATTGTTCTCGTGATGCAAATAGCTGGACTCAATGCAAACGGGTATCCAGGAAGTGAGTCAGCCGCTCACTAAGCGAGTTATAGGGTAATGGTGGATGGGATTGGCGGGGTCTACATAGCCTGCAATACTGAGTCTCCTGCCTAAAATACTTAGAAAATCAGAATAGGTCTTTGATTTTAAAATTATTGTTTATACATAATCTAGCTGACTATTTTAATTTTTCCAAAAGAACTGCACTTTGAAAGGCATAGCAGCGACAAGTCTGGTTTTATCTATCTGCCTTTAAGTCGTCGCAGACACTCAACGGACGAGCTAAAAAATATGATCAATATGGACATTTTCTTTTTATAAAATGCAGGGAATAAAAAACCGCGCTTGCGCGCGGTTTTTTAGGTGTCAGCTGACAAATTATTTTTTGTCATCTTTTACTTCAGTGAACTCAGCATCTACAACGCCATCGTCCGCTTTTTGTGATTGACCAGCCTCACCACCCTGGAATGCATTCGGGTCGAAACCTTGTGCACCAGCTTGGCCTTGAGCTGCTTCATAAGCACGTTGCGTGATCGGCATGATGATGTTTTGCAGCGCTTCAGTTTTCGCCTTGATCTCTTCTACATCATTTTCACGCGTAGCCGTTTCAAGCTCTGAAACCGCTGTTTCTACCGCAGTTTTCTCATCCGCAGTCACTTGTTCGCCCAGATCTTTCACTGCTTTTTGAGCAGAAGAAACCAGTGCGTCTGCTTCGTTACGTGCTTTGGCAAGCTCTTCAAACTTACGGTCTTCTTCTGCATTCGCTTCCGCATCCTTGATCATCGCTTCAATTTCAGCATCACTCAAACCTGAGTTTGCTTTAATTTGAATTGATTGCTCTTTACCTGTGCTCTTGTCTTTTGCAGATACTTTCAAGATACCGTCAGCGTTAATGTCGAACGATACTTCAATTTGCGGCACACCACGTGGCGCTGGTGGAATGTCGCCTAACTGGAAGTTACCCAACAATTTGTTTTGTTGAGCCATTTTACGTTCACCTTGGTAAACCGAAATGTCTACAGCAGGCTGGTTATCCGCAGCAGTAGAGAATACTTGAGATTTTTTCGCCGGAATGGTGGTGTTTTTCTCGATGATTGGAGTTAACACACCGCCCATGGTCTCAATACCCAGTGTCAACGGAGTGACGTCAAGCAGCAGAACATCAGTCTTGTCACCTGAAAGCACGGCACCTTGAATCGCTGCACCCATTGCAACTGCTTCATCCGGGTTCACGTCTTTACGTGGTTCACGGCCAAAGAATTCCTGTACTTTTTGTTGTACAAGTGGCATACGCGACTGACCACCTACCAAAATCACGTCAGAAATATCAGAAGCTGACAGACCGGCATCTTTCAGGGCGATACGGCAAGGCTCAATCGTACGATCAACCAGATCAGCTACCAGACCTTCCAGTTTTGCACGGGTAATATTGATGACCAAGTGCTTAGGACCAGTCGCATCAGCCGTGATATATGGCAGGTTGATCTCAGTTGCGTTAGAAGAAGAAAGCTCGATTTTGGCTTTTTCTGCTGCTTCTTTCAGACGTTGTAATGCCAGTGGATCATTTTTCAGATTCACGTTTTGTTCTTTCTTGAACTCTTCAACCAGATAGTCGATCAGGGTATTGTCGAAGTCTTCACCACCCAGGAATGTATCACCATTGGTCGACAATACTTCGATTTGCTGGTCACCATCCAGGTCGGCAATTTCAATAATTGAAACGTCGAAAGTACCGCCACCCAAGTCATAGACAGCCACTTTACGGTCGCCTTCTTTCTTGTCCATACCGAATGCCAAGGCAGCTGCCGTTGGTTCGTTGATGATACGTTTCACATCTAAACCAGCAATTTTACCGGCATCTTTCGTTGCTTGACGTTGTGCATCGTTAAAATAAGCAGGCACGGTTACCACAGCTTCAGTCACTGTTTCACCTAAATAATCTTCCGCAGTTTTCTTCATTTTTTTCAGAACTTCTGCAGAGATTTGCTGTGGAGCAAGTTTCTTATCGTTTACTTCAACCCAAGCATCGCCATTGTCTGCTTTAATGATTTTATAAGGTACAAGACCGATATCTTTTTGTACGGCCTGATCTTCATAACGACGACCAATCAGACGCTTGATTGCGAACAGGGTATTTTTCGGGTTAGTTACCGCCTGACGTTTTGCAGACTGACCTACCAGAATTTCGCCATCTTTATACGCAATAATAGATGGGGTGGTACGCGCACCTTCCGCGTTTTCAATTACTTTAACTTTGTCGCCTTCAAGTACAGCTACGCAAGAGTTAGTTGTACCTAAGTCAATACCAATGATTTTAGCCATTTGGAGGTTTCCTCAATAATTTTTTTGTGATTTACACTTGTTATCCGATATGAGAGCCATTCAAATTTTTTCAAGTTAATTTTTAGAAAAAATTTCACAAACTCCCGAAATACTTAGCTTTAGGCGCCAACCATGACCATTGCTGGACGTAATAAACGACTATTCAGCGTATAGCCTTTTTGCAGCACATTGCCAATTTCATTGGTTTTGGCATTTGGATCGATACCTACTGCCTGATGCAGGTCTGCATTAAAGCCATTGGCGGTATCCACCACCACCACACCAAATTTTTCCAAAGTTGTCAGTAAAGATTTTAGGGTAAGCTCAACTCCTTCAGAAAAAGCAGTCTTTTCCTCGCCCACTGCGGCAATTGCGCGTTCAAGGTTATCAACGGTTTCCAGTAGCTCTTTGGCAAATTTTTCCAGCACCGTATCTTTATGCTTTTCAGATTCGCGTTGAATCCGTTCCACACTTTTTTGTGCTTCATAGACTGCATTGGCCGTACGGGCTTTTTCTAGTTTCAGATCGCCTTCAAGCTGGGCAATTTTCTCTTCTAAAGCTTCAACGGAAACCTCCGCCTGCTCAGTATCTGCTTGAGTTTGTGCTGTGTCTTGTTCCACTTGCTCTTGCTCAAGTTCTTGAGCCTGCTGGTTTTGCTCAGTTGCCATTGATTTACTCCGTTTAAATGGGTTTTTAAACATGTACAGTCCTTTGGGCATCAGTGTTAACCAAGTTAATGCTGAACTGCCATGATTGAAATACTGAATTACTTTAGAAATAGGGGCAGGCCCAAAAAATTCAAGCGCAAGTACGGATTAATTTTAGGATTTATAGCAAAGTCTGAAAAATTCATAAAAGTCGCACAGCTTTTATCGTCTAGTAGCTCTTGAGTACAGCTCAGCGCCAAGAATAAAAGCACCGTAATTTATCCTTAAGTTTAAGTTATTTTTAACAAACCCGAGGTTTTTTAAACAATTGTAGACTTTAGTCGAATGATGTGGGCTTAAATCCGGATTTTCTATGCATTGCCTCATTACAAATTCTATTGCTCAATCGTAATTTTAGATGAAGAGGATAAATTTTATCTGTTTCCAATAGGCTGAAGGAAAATGTATGATTGCCTTGTCAATAGTGACTTTACTCCGAAGAGAGAGCCGAATAAAGTCACTTTTAGCTTAGATTATAGCTGGCTGTTTTAATTGAAAAATTATTCAAGCTTGGTTTTGGGTTGCTGGTTTTTTATACTTAAAAAAGATTAATAACCAATCAATAAAGTATTTCACAATTCAGCCTTAAATGAATAGGATCTAACTCAGATTTTACCGCTGTAGTTTCTTGTTTTTCTGGCTTATCTATCTCTGGATAAGCCTTTTTTTCGTCTGTTTTAAATTGCATAGCTGATATTGAGTTTTTGCGCTTGAATCTTCAATCGCGGCGATGCCCGCGGTGAGACTGCTGTTGCGGGCGATGGCGATCATTCCAGCTTCGATGCCCAGAATGGTTCTGCTGGGCTTTTTTACGTTGCTGCTCAGCTGCCTGGCGACGTTTGCGTTGCGCTTCAGTCTGTTTCTGACGTTGTGCTGATATACTTTTGCGCTGCTGTTTCAGATCCTGTTGCTGCTCCTGTTCCCAATGACGGTGTCGAACTTCTTGTCTGCGCCGCTCCATTTCCAGACGCTTGCGTTGCTGTTCATATTGCCAACGCTGCCGGTTATAACGATGATCCTGATCATAGTGATAGTCATAACCACGCCGATCATAACGGCCGTCATAATGGTCATTTTCCGGAAATGCCACACAACCTACAGCTAAAAATGCAGTTGCAAGAGCTAGCGTGATTACTTTAGTGGCCATAGGCTTCCTTCTTTAAAATACAATTAAGCTCGCAAAAAACATCAGAAATCTTAAGAAAATTGTCAATGACATCTTTTATAAAGCAGGTTAGCGTATTGCATAGAACCTCTGTGTACCTAGATATTAAGGTTTCTATAACAGAATGGTCACTAAACTTCTGATCATGTAGAAAATATGAAGAATTAAGAGAAAAGGGGCAGAAAAGCATGAGTCAAACTCACCCGGTAATGAAATATGTACAAGAAAAGGGACAAGGATTCGGCGCACGGATGCTGAACCATATGCCTGGTATGGCACAGGAGGCTCTAGCCAAGGCATTGGACTATCCTTATATCTATCCGGATCTGGACCCATTTGTTAAATGTTTAATGGCTATTCAGCTCAAGCAGGGAAAGTCCAGTTTTATTCATGAGGATGTAGCTAAGGCACGGGTCGATTTTATTCAGCAGATGAAAGCGATTCAGGGCAAGCCGACTTCACTGAAAATGGTTGAAGATATCCGTCTGCCCTTACATAGCGGAACCATTATGGCTCGGCACTATCATCCTGCGCCGCAGAAAAAGCTGCCTATGATCATGTTTTATCATGGTGGCGCCTTTATGGTCGGCAGTCTGGATACCCATGACGAGTTCTGCCGTTTACTGGCTGTGCATGCCAAAGTACAGGTACTCAGTGTGGCCTATCCTTTAACTCCGGAATATAGCCCGCTACAAATCGTGCAGGTCTGTGAAGATGCACTGGCCTGGGCACATCAGAACAGTAAAACTCTCAAAATCTATAAAAACCGGATCGCGGTTGCGGGGGATAGTGCCGGTGGTAATCTGGCAACTGTTGTAGCACAGCACAGTGTTGGCAAGAGCTATGCAGCACGGGCGCAATTACTATTATATCCTGTGCTCGATTTCAAGAGCCGTCATCCTTCTTTTTATGCCTATAAAGAGGGGCTGGTCTTGTCTGAAGAGGATGTTAATCTGGTTAGCCGACTATATGTGGAAAACCACCAGATGGCGCTTGATGATCCACTGGTCTCACCGACTTATGGTAATTTAAAACAGCTGCCGCCGACTTATGTTATTACCGCACAGCATGATCTATTACATGATGAAGCCTCTATTTATGCTCATAAATTGCGCCAGCATGGTGTACGGGTCTATCATAAAAACTATGTCGATCAGACGCATGGGTTTATTAATTTAAGCCCGATTTCTAAACGGGCCAAAAAATATGTGATCGAGATCGCTCGGGATTTTCGAAAATTTTGGGATAAACGCAATTAGGCTGGGCCAATTTTAAAAGGTGTTTGCTAAAACACCTTTTATATTTTGAGATCATTATTCTGCTTATGAATACTGTTTATTTGGAAGAGATTTGAGCTTCAGGGAAAATTAAATTAAATTTCGGGATATAAAAGCTTTGTAAATATTTGGCTTTGGAAAAGTCGGGAAAAATATCTCCGGTATTATGCCATTCTACCTGTAAAACTTTGCTGAGATAACCGCGGAACTGAGGGCTAAAGTCAAAACGCTGCCCTTCCCAGGCCTGCTGGATTCTCAGCATTGAGGCAGGGATATGATGACTATTTATATAGAACTGGCGCGGTGAGCGGGTTTTGCGAATAGAGAGGCTCATCTGGTGACCTTGGTGGCTGATACGGCAAATCGTGTCCTGATGATGCTCCTCCCACTCAAATTCAGCATATTCTTTAGGAATCCCCCATAAAGCCTGACCATGTGCTACAGATTCATGAGTAGATACATAGATTTTGGGAATGGAGCTTAAGCGCCGCTTACTGATTAGAGGATGATCTAAAATCAGCAGCTCATCATAAGGACCCACCGGTGAACTCTGGTAACGTATTAAGAGGACCTGAACAACGCGGCCCAATGCTGAAGGCGCAACTCGAAACGCTTTGGCCTGCTGGATAAAACTGGGCGTCAGCCAGTAATTTAAAATAAAACCTTCACCTTGCAAATGCCAAGGTGGGAACTGATTGATATTTTGTTCCTGTGCAAATGCATAATTCATTATTATTCTCTTGTATTTGATTGGCAGACAACTGCTATTATTGGACATAAAAGCTTAATATACCGTCATTCCAAAGCGGATCTATATAAAGGATGAGTTAAAAAATGTTAAAAAAATCATTGTCTGCCATCGTACTAGCTGCCATTAGCTTACCGGGCTTTGCTGCAAATACCCTGATTGAGATGCAGACTTCATCTGGCAATATCGAAATTGAACTCTTTAATGACAAGGCACCGATCTCAAGCAAAAACTTTGAAGACTATGTCAAAAGCAACTTTTATACCGGCACTATTTTTCACCGTGTGATTCCTGGCTTTATGATTCAGGGTGGTGGTTTCGATGCAGCGATGCAAGAAAAGCCAAATGCTAAAGCGGCGATTAAAAATGAATCCTATAATGGTTTGCAAAATAAACGCGGTAGCTTGGCTATGGCACGTACCAATCAGCCTGACTCTGCAAAAGCTCAGTTCTTTATAAACTTGGTTGATAATAGCTTTCTGGATCGTTCAGCCATGAATGCAGGCTATACGGTGTTTGGGCGAGTAACGAAGGGTATGGAAATTGTAGATAAAATTGCCAAAGTCCCGACCCGTAATTATGGAATGCATCAGAATGTACCAGTTACAGCAGTACAAATTAAAAGTGTGACGATTAAAACACCAAGCGTGAACAAATAACTATAAAACTAAATAGAAATATTTTGTTCATATTTTTTGTTTAATATTATAAGTTTATGTAAATATTGGTGGGAAAGTGAACCAATTTGGTGCATAAAAATAAAACAATCGTGAATCTTGTGAGTTAAAAGCACTTGCACGTGTAAGAAATTGCCCTATAATGAGCCTCATACCGACGAGATAACCGGAACGAACGAAGCGCGAAGCGTTGAGTTGTTTGGGATTGTCGAAGTCCAGCATCTAATACTGACGAGGTATTAGAAAGATCATTAAGAGATTATGAAGAACAACTTGTGTGGATTTTTACTGGTTGATTGATCGAAATATTATCATTGATTGATTGGTTTAAATTA
>NZ_JAMXXZ010000021.1:0-45962 GCF_024129285.1 Acinetobacter sp. S4397-1 | reverse complement strand
CCTCTTTGCGCTGATGGTAGTGTGGGGTTACCCATGTGAGAGTAAGTCATCGCCAGCTCATTATTCAAAATCCCCCTGCTAAAAAGCAGGGGGATTTCTTTTTTATAAAATGAAAAGAAATAGATGGTTATCTATTTCTATGAATCATCCGCAGCATTCACCTCCAAATATTTAGGTTCATAGTTTTTTAGGAGCGATGTTATAAAAACATCAATTATGATGCAGGATGGCGCACAAACAGAAGCCTAGGTTCAAATCATCGCTTGTCTACAGTATTTCATCTATTAGGGTGCTGATTTACAGCTATTTATCTGAATGACATTTAAATAATGGCTATTGGCACTTGAGCTAGAGAAGATGATTTTAGTTAGGGAAGTATTTTGGAGGTCGACGGTTAGCTGTATTAGCCTATTTATGTTTAATTCGGACGTAGTATAGCACTCTAAATATAAAACCCCTAATACTCTAAAGTATTAGAGGTTTAGCCGGGTATTACAAAAGTTGAGGAGCTGCTTATGCAAATAATTGCATTAAAGCACTTGCTAAGATCCATAAAATCACAATTGCAACAACAGGCTCTAAAACTTTTGCCCAGCCAGGCACATTGATGAGGACAACTTCTTCTGCTTCAACTGCAACATGCTGAGTATTTTGGTTAACCATGTGATTAAACTCCTTCATTGATATCTCTAATGATAGCTCTTCTTGAGGAATGGGTTTAGAGCCTTTAAGCTCCCTTAGATTATTTGTTGCCCAAACCCAATCATCTGCCTGACCTGACAAATGCTCAATCTGACCCAGCAGCAATTCCTGAATGCTATTCAGGTTATGATTGGCGGTGTCATGCAATTGTTTTAATTCAGACAATTGCAAATGAAAAATTTCAGCGCTGAGATGCTCAAGCTCGCTGCGTGGCAGATCTGATTTATTTTCCGGACGTGTGGTGAGATGACGGGAAATCTCCAGAATATAAAGTTCATCAGGATGCGTGATTTCGTTATAAATTTTCTGTGGATTATCGCGCCACTGTGTAATTAATTTACCTAAAGTCAGCGCATTAATTTCAGAAATATATTCTCGTCTTTGTTCTTTTGTATGGTTTTGTAGAAGCTCAGGCTTTTGAGTTTCTATCTGTTCAACAAAATATTGTACCAAATCAAAAGCCATGCACTTGCTCCATTTTTATTTAATCTAATAACCTTAACGTTGGTTTTTTCTTGGTTGGTTCAGGTTGCTTTTCAGTGCTTGATTTTAAAGCATCTTCTTCATTTTGGATATGCTCATATTCACTAGGGTCGAAGAACAGCCCTTGACCGTTTTCTTGAGCATAAATCCCTACTACTGCTGCCATTGGTACGTAAATATCACGCGAGACACCGCCAAAACGTGCAGAAAAGCTGATGTTATCATTGCTGATATTTAGGGCATGAACCGCATGAGGCACAATATTCAGAACAATCTGCCCATCTTTAACAAACTGCTCTGGTACCATGGTATGAGGCTGAGTCGCATCGACAAGTAGATAAGGGGTCATATTGTTATCACAAATCCACTCATAGATTGCACGCGCCATATAAGGACGGGTAGGACTTAAGTTGAATTCTGGTTCAGACATGGGAGTTCTCTATAGGTTCGACAATTGCTTTTGATAACGGTTTTTTTCCTGCAAGGTCATGGATTTGACAAATGCAGGGCGACTAAAAATACGTTGACAATATAAGTAAAATGGTCGGCATTGCTGTTTGGGTAATTCTACCCCCATACTTGGCAAACGCACAAAAACGGGTGACAGCATGCAGTCCAGGATACTAAAGTGCTCTGACATAAAATAAGGAAAATGTTGGAACAGCGGTGTCAGGGAAATCAGGATATCGCGTAGCTGGTGCTGTGCCTGCTGGCGTGCTTGCAGGTCCAACGTATCGGGATGACGTAACATAATATCTGCCAGTTTGAGCCAGTCATGCTCAAAACGCCAGAGATACTGTCTCTGTTCTGCACGTGGCATGGGTGCATCGGCATAGAGTTTGTTCTGGCGATAACGGTCATCCAGATATTCAGAAATAATATTGCTATTAAACAGCTTGAGCTCATTTTCAATCAGCATGGGAAGCTGGTTATACGGATTTAGGCTGGCCAGATCTGCATCGTCATGATCGACTAAAATCAGGTTGTATTTTATTTGTTTTTCGGCAAGTACGTAGCGGATCCAATGGGAGCGAAAGTCATCGGCATGACTATATAAGGTAATTCCTTGAAGAGGCGCGCTTTCGACTGTCATAAATCCTGAGCAAATTCTAATGGATGGACTAGGATACTAAAATTCGCCCCAAAAAGCACCAAGCATCAAAGATGAATTGATATTTGTCTCTTTAAATTATAAGAAAATAATTAAAGGAAAATATGCTAAAAAGTGCTCAATCAGCTTCCTTAAATTAAAGAGGTTGTAGTATCACTGTTTGTTTTGCTTGGGGTAGCGCATTATTATTTCATTAAATCTTTTCGGTGTCATGAGGGGAACTGGGGGAGGGATATATATGAGCAATAAGCACTAAGAAATCAAACTGGATGAAAATAAATAAGCCATAAAAAAACCCTGGATAATCCAGGGTTTTTTGTCCAATCCGGTAAACGAATTAACGTTTAGAGAATTGAGGACGTTTACGTGCTTTACGTAAACCAAGTTTCTTACGTTCAACTTCACGAGCATCACGAGTAACGAAACCAGCTTGACGAAGAGCAGATTTCAGTGTGTCGTCAGAAGCGATCAGTGCACGAGTAATACCGTGACGGATAGCGCCTGCTTGACCACCAATACCGCCACCAGCAACAGTGATGTAAAGGTCGTATTTCTCAGTTGCTTCAAGAAGCTCTAGAGGTTGACGAACGATCATACGAGCTGTTTCACGGCCGAAGTATTGTTCAAGTGAACGGTTATTGATTACGAGTTTACCAGTACCAGCAGATAAGAAAACACGTGCAGTTGCGGTCTTACGGCGACCTGTACCATAATTAGTAGCCATGTGCTGTATCCCTTAGATGTCCAAAACTTGTGGCTGTTGAGCTGTGTGAGGATGCTCAGCACCAGCGTACACTTTCATTTTCTTGATCATTGCATAACCAAGAGGACCTTTTGGCAACATGCCTTTTACAGCGCGTTGGAAGATTTCTTCTGGTTTGTGAGCAACTAGTTTTTCAAAATTAGTTTCACGGATACCACCAGGGAAACCAGTGTGGCGATAGTATTTCTTATCAAGTGCCTTGTTACCAGTCACTTGAACTTGCTCAGCATTGATAATAACGATGTAGTCGCCAGTGTCAACGTGAGGAGTATAACAAGTCTTGTGCTTACCGCGTAAACGACGAGCGATTTCCGTCGCAAGGCGACCTAGAGTTTTGCCAGAAGCATCAACAACGTACCAGTCGTGTTGAACTTCAGCTGGCTTAGCGCTGAGAGTTTTCATTAAACCACTACCTATTATAGTTGGTTTGGACTATGGAGGCTGTCCAAACAAAAAGGAGACGAGATTCTAAACGAATACGTGAAGAATCACAAATGAAAATTAAGAATTCCAAGCGCTGCATTATATAGTAGAGCATAAAGAAAAGGAAGTAATGAAACTTCCGCTTTTCTAAGCCTTCAACCACGATCAAAATAACAATCAGGATAAAAAGAATGGACCTTTCTCTTGAAAATAAGGCTGAGAAGGTGGCTAAAATAGATTAGCCAGCCGACTTTGCGATTTCTAAATTTGCAAAATTCAGCTTTGGCGGCCTGCTCTGTTTTTATCTCTGTACGCACTGGAATTGATTATGGTATTGCTTCTGGAATAGATGCATTTGCCAAGATTGTGGATATATCTTAATTCATATTTACTACTGCTACCGGTGCTAATGTAGAGCGCAGTCAGCCTCAGTATGCTGTTGCTGAATGCTTATAGAGTTATGTTGCTATCTGCTTAGTCATGAATCAGTTTTATCTGATTCTTTTTGTCTTACAACTTTGTGTCAGCACTGTGTCTGAATTGGGACATATTCCAGCTCTTATTGATATCAGATAGCTTTTGAATAGGCATGAATATGGAATCCGCAGGCGGTATACTTGAGGCACGTGCTTTAATTTGAGTCAATCATGCTGCCTTTATATGTGACAAGTGGTGAACCTGCCGGTATAGGTCCGGATATCTGTTTAAGCCTTGCAGAACGTGTGGATGAACGGCCGGTAGTGGTGCTGGCAGATATGAGCCTGTTAGAAGCCCGGGCACACTGTTTGAACCAGCAGGTGAAGCTGGTTGAATATACAGGACAAAGCTGTTCGTCAGAAAAAGGCCAGCTTTATGTGGAGCATGTGTCTTTAGAACAGGAGGTTATTTTAGGAGAGCTGAATCCGTATAACTCCGCCTATGTGCTGGAGCAATTACGCCGCTCGGCTGATTATGCCATGACGGGCAAAAGTGTAGGCGTGGCAACAGCTCCCGTACAGAAGTCTGTGATGAATGAAGCCGGGATTCATTTTAGCGGACATACCGAATATTACCAGGAATTTGCGGGCGTGCCGCGTGTGGTAATGATGCTGGCCACCAAAACCTTGCGTGTTGCTTTAGCCACCACACATTTACCTTTACGTGCAGTGGCAGATGCTATTACACCTGAGCGCTTGCATCAGGTAATTGATATTCTGATTCATGACTTGAAATCCAAATTTAAAATCCAGCATCCGCATATTTTAGTATGTGGCCTGAATCCGCATGCGGGTGAGGGTGGTTATTTGGGTATGGAAGAAATCGAAGTGATTAATCCGGTGCTGGAAAGTTATCGTGCTCAGGGTATTAACCTCAGTCTGAGCCTGCCTGCCGATACTTTATTTACGCCGGAAAATTTAAAAGATGCCGATGCGGTTCTGGCGATGTATCACGATCAGGGCTTACCTGTGTTAAAATCTCAGGGCTTTGGTGAAGCCATCAATATTACTTTGGGCTTACCGTTCATCCGTACTTCGGTCGATCATGGCACAGCTCTCTCCCTCGCAGGTAGTGGTCTTGCAAAAAGCTCAAGCTTGCATGTAGCTGTGGATTTAGCGCTGGATCTGGCGCGTCAGTGATCTTGTCTTTTTTACACGTTGGAAATGTCTATGTATCAAATTAATGCCTTAAACCCGAAAGATGAAGGGCATCATACGCGCAAGCGTTTTGGTCAAAACTTCTTACATGACCAACGTGTCATTGCTAAAATTGTCCGTTCTGTGAACCCGCGTCCGGGTGACAATATTGTGGAAATTGGACCAGGTCTGGCCGCTTTAACTTCTCCGTTAATTGGTGAATGTGATGCCTTGACGGTGGTGGAACTGGATCGTGACCTGGCAGCAGGCTTACCGGGTCGTGTCCCTTATCCTGAACGTTTAACCATTGTAGAAACCGATGCGTTGAAATATGACTTTACTGAACTTTTTCAGGAAGGTCGCCCGTTACGTGTCGTGGGTAATTTACCTTATAATATTTCAACACCTCTACTGTTCCATCTCTTGGAATTTGGTGAAAAAGTCAAAGACATGCACTTCATGCTGCAAAAAGAAGTGGTGGATCGTATTACGGCCGTGCCGAATAGCAAAGAATATGGCCGTTTGTCGGTGATGATTCAATATTACTGCAAGCCGACTTTCCTGTTTGAAGTCCCGCCAGGCTCGTTCAATCCCCCGCCAAAAGTCACTTCTGCAGTATTCCGTTTAGAACCTTATGTAACTAAACCGATTGTGGCGAAAAATGAAAAAGCCTTGGCACGTCTGGTCGCGCATGTATTTACCCAGCGTCGTAAAACCTTACGTAACAGCTTGAAAGGAATGCTGGCAGAAGAAGGCTTTGAAAAGGCGGGGGTCGATCCGATGGCGCGGCCAGAAACCCTGACACTGGCTCAATTTGTTGCATTATCAGATCAAATGGTAAATTAATCTTATGGCACGCATGGTTCGATACAATTACGTGATTGGTGATGTGCAGGGCTGTTTTGCAGCCTTGAAAGCCTTACTGAAAGAAATTCGGTTTGATCCTGATCAGGACTTTATCTGGTTTGCTGGCGACCTGGTGGCGCGCGGTGAAGATTCGCTGGGAACACTGCGTTTTGTTAAAAAGCTGGCTGATTATGGGGCTGCTGCAACGGTGTTGGGCAATCATGATCTGACCTTACTGGCTTATGCACGTGGGATTAAGCCGATTAAAGATCAGGACAATGTCCGTGATGTGATTGATGCCATCGACAGTGATGATCTGATTGACTGGTTGCGTAAACAGCCGCTCTGCCTGTTTCCAAATCCACAGACTATTTTGACTCATGCCGGTATTCCAAAACTTTGGGATGCGGCTAAAACGGCTGAACTGGCCCAGGAAGTCGGAACAGTCATTGCTCATGATGACTTTGAAATTGTGGATGCTTTCCTGAATGAGATGTTTGGTAAAGAGCCATCTTTATGGTCGGATCAGCTTGAAGGACATGAACGGATCCGCTGTATCGTTAACTATTTGACCCGTATGCGTTTAACCGATGCAGCAGGACGTCTGGATTATAGTTTTAAAGACGCGTTGGATGATCCGATGCCGGAAGGCTTTAAACCCTGGTTTGAGTTTGAGTCGCCTGCGGCACAGACCCATCAGATTCTTTTTGGTCATTGGGCTGCGCTGCAAGGCCAAACAATTACTGAAAAAATTCAAAACGTAGATGGCGGTTGTGTCTGGGGCCATCAGTTAATGGCTTTTCGTCTGGAAGATCAGCAGATGTTTGCCATTGATAATCCGGTCGCATGACGCCCCAAATAAAAAAGCCACTTAAACGTGGCTTTTTTATCATTTATAGCTTGAGCGGGTACGAAGTCAGAGCTGGTCAAGGTGGATTGCCCAGCCGCTGTTATATCCTATACCCCTATAAAAGCTCTGCATACAATACGAGCTACCCCCCGATTTTAAATTTTAGTTCATTAACATCTTTAAATGAATTGCGCTAAACGCATGCATTGATATAGGTGTTTTATTCTAGGCGTATCCAGGTTTGTGTACGACCAATCGCAGAGATGCCGATATATCCTCGTAAAAGCAGACGTTTGCCATTGGCAGACTGCTTCGCTTTCAGGTTATAGACTTTGCCTGAAAGCGGATCAAGGATTTTGCCTGACGAATACATGTTTTGACCATCAGCTTTTAAGTTCTGAAAGATATCTAAACCGAGAGTAGGCTGATTGGTATAAGGCGCAGGGCAGTCTACGCATTTTTCCCGGGGTGTATAGCCCGGACGCGGGGTAATTTTTGTGATTTTCCCCGTATATGTGCCGTTGTGCTCCTGGCGAATTTCAATCAGTGCTTTAGGTGATCCCGTTTTATCGTCAATTTGCTGCCAAATACCGCTTAGACCTTGAGCAAAAAGTGCTGAGCTGAATGAAAGTAAACCTGCGAGTGATGCCCATATTATACTTTTCTGCATCTTTATTTCCCCCTTGACCACTTGCCATTCAAGTGCCGAATCTAATTTTTTATATGCGATATTGGCCTAGATTCTGCAGTTGAATACTGGTTATTTTTTTGGATTTGAAACATTTTTTATTCAGTTTTATGCTTCTGGCGCAGGCCTTAAACTAGTCGTGGCGAATCCATGTTTGACTGCGGCCGAGTGCAGAGACACCCACATAGCCGCGTAAAGTAATACGCTTGCCATTCGGGCTCAGTCTGGCTTTGGTGCTGTAGATTTTTCCTGAAAGCGGATCCAGGATTTTACCTCCAACGTAGTTGTTCTCGCCGTCTGCTTTAAGACCGGTCAGTACGTCTAGGCCCAAGATTGGTTTATTGGTATAAGGGGCAGGGCAGGAAACACAGGTTTCTTTCGGGGTATAACCTGGACGCGGGGTAACTTTTATAATTTTAGCAGTATAGCTGCCATTTGATTCTTGGCGGATTTCTAAAACAGCTTTTGAAGAGCCTGTTTTGTCATCGATGTTTTTCCACAGCCCTGTAATATCATTGGCCCAAATCATGCCTGAAAAGCTGCTCAAGAGAAGGGCGGAAACCAATTTAATCTTTTTCATTAAAATCATCCTTTACTTTATGACAAAATACAAATTGATAATAAGCTTAATTAATAGACTAAACAATCATTTAAAAATGATTGTTTAGTCACATTTTTTGCAGAAAAAAGATAAATGATGGTAGCCATATTGCAGTGAAAACCGCATTGACCGCCATACCGAATGCAGCATAGCGTCCTGCAACACTGCCGCGCTGCCATGCCTGTGCCGTGCCAATCGCATGTGCTGCCAGTCCCAATGCCAGGCCGGAGGCGCGTTCATCATTGATATGCCTTAAAATAAACGGTGAAAAAGCAGCACCGATCACACCAGACAGGATCACAATTAAAATAGTCAGGCTGATAGGGGCTTCAAGTAAGGTGGCAATATTGATGGCAATCGGTGTGGTGACTGCACGAGTGGCAAAAGCCATAATATCGGTAGAAGACATGTGCAGCAGATAAGCCAGTCCCATTGGTAAAGCCACGGCACTGATACTGGCAAAGATCAAAATCCCGATAATGGCTTTTAAAGGCAGGTCATCATAGTGCATGGCAGCAAGTGGAATCGCCAGGGCAACTGTTACGTAACCGAGTAGATGGTTAAAGATCGGATTGACCTCATCCATATAATGCTCATAAGGAACACCGAATCCGAACAGGATGAGCAATACCAGAAACATGGCAAAAACAATGACTGGAATTTGGGGAATAAAACGGTTAAGTGGCTTGGCCAGCAGATAAGCGATCAGGGTAATCAAAAAACTATACAGAATAGAGAGCATGTGGGATTCCTATAACCAGCGTTTTGCCATTTTGGCGTAGATCCAAAGAGGAAGAAGCGTGCTCAGGCACAGCACCAGCATAAAGGCCGGAATCTTTTGTCCCAATTGGATCAGCATGATCAAAGAACCCGCACTAATCGGCAAAAAGGCAAAGGCACTTTCTTTCATCAGTTTATTATTGGTATCAATCAGACGTGGAGGCAGTTTGGAAAAATAACGCCATGCAAACAGTACAATCAGCAGACTGATCAGCCCGACCAGATTTCCCAGTTCAGGATGATTGAGCTGAGTCATGATCCATACTGAGCCTTCACGAAAAACCACAATCAGCAGTAGAGTGGCGATCCATGCTGGCCAGTCGATATTTTTTATCCAGTTCATCAATTGTAGTCATTTAATAAAAAGTTTAATAATCAAGTTTTACTCGATCTTGGTGTTGATTTCAAATTCTTCCAGTGGGCGCTTGAATTGTTGCGCCTGCTTACCAAGAATGTCTTCGAGGGGTAAATGCGCCTGTTTAATCAGTTGTTCGAGTTTTTGTGGCGCAATCCGGATATTGAGATGCAGGTGGCCTTCCTCATCATAATGTTCAGACTGAATGACGTTCAGGCTATATAACTGATTACGCAACTTGCCATGTGCATGCTGCAGAACCAGCTCAAACGACTGAAGTTGCCCCATCAGGGCTTCATGTACAGCCTTACGCAATAAATCAATACCCGCGCCACTATGGGCTGAAATATACACCCGCTCAGGCAGGCCCGGTTGTCGGTAAATGATTTTTGGCTCTTCACCACTACAATCAATCTTGTTGTAGACACGCAGCATCGGTACATCTGCCCCGATTTCTTGCAGGACTTTTTCGACCGCTTCAATCTGTTCCAGCATATCTGGACTGCTGGAATCGATCACATGTAACAGCAACGTGGCTTCCAGGGTTTCTTCGAGCGTTGCTTTAAAAGATTCCACCAGCGAGTGGGAAAGATTGCGGACAAAACCTACAGTATCGGCCAGAACCAGATTACCAATGCCGTCCCATTCCAGACGGCGCAGGGTTGGATCGAGGGTGGCAAAGAGCTGGTCGGCGGCATAGACATCGCTGCCGGCTAGAATATTAAACAGGGTGGATTTGCCGGCATTGGTATAACCCACCAGAGAAACTGTCGGCACAGCCGCTTTTTGACGGGCAACACGCCCTTGGGTGCGGGTTTGACGGACTTTATCCAGTTTGGCTTTAAGCTGACCCATACGAATCCGCAGCAGACGGCGGTCAGTTTCAAGGAGGGTTTCCCCGGGGCCACGTAAGCCAATCCCACCTTTTTGACTGTCAAGATTGCCACGGCTGCGAATCAGACGTGAAGATAAATGCTGTAACTGCGCCAGTTCAACTTGTAATTTCCCTTCATACGTCCGAGCGCGTTGGGCAAAGATATCCAGAATTAACTCAGTCCGGTCCACAACCCTGCATTTCAACATATATTCAAGGTTACGGGCCTGAGCCGGAGAAAGTGCATGATCAAAAATGACCAGATTGGCATCCAGCAGTTTGACTTGTTCGGCAATTTCTTCAGCCTTACCTGAACCGATAAACAGCTTCGGGTCCGGACGGAGGCGCTGTGTATGAATATGTTGCAGAATTTCAGCATCAGCAGATTGTGCCAGCAAGTGAAACTCATCAGCATCCAGGTCTTCCAGTATTTGTACGCTCACACTGACCAGTATGACCTGTTCTTTTCCCCGATGTTGCTCTACATATTCCACTCAGCACATGCTCCATTGTAAAATTTCATTTTAGTTGAAAATGAACAGAACAGATACGGGCATACAAGGCTTTCTTTTAAAGCACCGTGACAAACAGTTGTGCAAGTGTTACCAGAACACAGGTATAGACCAGAGTTATGCCGAGGATAAATTTAAGTGCTTGTGCCGGTGGAATCGTTTCATGGCAGGACTGCTGGGTTTTTTGCATAGTTTCATCCTTTTTTGCTCTGATATTTCGATGAATTTTTTTATTTGATTTAAAAATCATATTTAAATTAATGCGAGGAAGGGCATGAGAGGCTTTTTATTATCAATGCAAGTTAAGATTGAAAAGTATAGAATAAGTTTAATTCGTGGATATTCCCTGTATCTTGTTTAGGATTTAGTGATCTTTTTATGCACCCTACTGTACACAATCAAACAGCTGAGATAAGCGGCTTTGCAAAATTCTTTCTCTATTCCAGAAAAATCTTTGCATCCGTCACCACAATCAGTGAAGGGTTTTATCTGGTATACCGGCATAGCCTGCATAAACATCCGAATAATCCAAATAATACACGTTATGTGCAGTATTTTTGCCGTCAGTTGTGCAAGGTCTTTAATATTGAAGTCAAAGTGCATGGCATCATTCCACGTGAGCCTGCCCTGTGGGTAAGCAACCATATTTCCTGGCTGGATGTGGCGGTTTTAGGCTCGGCTGCCCGGGTGTTTTTTCTGGCCAAAGCCGAGATTGAAAACTGGCCGGTATTGGGGAAGTTGGCCAAAAGTGGCGGAACCTTATTTATTAAACGAGGTTCGGGAGATTCGGTAAGAATCCGTGAGCAGATTAGCGAGTTTTTAAAGCAGGATATTCCGGTCTTGTTTTTCCCGGAAGCCACAACTTCGGATGGTCGTTCAATCAAGAAGGTGCATGGCCGTATTCTAGGGGCGGCAATTGAAGCGCAGCGTCCGGTTCAAATCTGCCTGCTGTGTTATGTCAATCAGCAAGGTCAACTGGATATGGTAGCGCCATTTATTGATAACATCAGCTTTGCGGCCCATGTGCAAAATGTACTGGAAATGCCGAAAGTGACTGCGCATCTGATGGCTTTGCCGGCTATTCCGACAGTAGGATTGACCGTCGATACTTTGACGCCGATAGTGCAAGACCAGATGTTGCAGGGCTTAAAAGAATTACACTCCAGAGTGCTGAAAGAATCGCATTAAGATCATGATGCTGAATTAAAAAACCAGTCAGCCGGGGTAGCGACTTGTCATATTGATTCAGCAGTTTTTGAGTTCCATATCGTTTACATAAAGCCTTCAATCGGTAGCCAGGACAGGAATTTTAAGGACGCCCGCTGATACCATTTCATCCCAGGTTCTTTGGTAAAAGTTTTGGTCTCTCCATTTGCCTTGCTGATTTTCCAGTTAATCTTCTGATTGGCATCCAGTACCAGCTTATACGCATATTTACTTAAATTCTGGTCCATAGTGCTATGTACCGCACGGGCCAGAGCAGGGCTGTTTAATACAACCCCGATTTCAGTATTTAAATAGGCAGAACGCGGGTCAAAATTAAAGGAACCAATAAAGACCTGTTTCTGGTCCAAGGCCATCATTTTGGCATGTAGACTGGAACGGCTTAGGCCCTTGAGACTGACTTTGGCTTTCTTGGCGAGTTCTTCAGTATTGGCATTCAGGTGATCTGCATCGGGTGCAGCCAGAAATTCATACAGCTGTACATCATTTTTCAGCAGGTCCTGACGGTATTTGGCATAGAAGGCATGCACAATCGAGACGTCATTGGCTTTATAAGAGTTGGTTAAAACACGGACTTTAATATCATTGGCCGCCAGTTTTTTTAATCGTTCTGCCCCCAGTTTTTCAGGCACAAAATAGGCTGAGACAATATCCACACTGTGTTCAGGTTTTTCCAGACGTTGTAATAACTGAAAATTCAGATGATCCTCAGTCTCTGCTTCTGCTTTGATTTTGGCTGGAGAATCTTTGACTACTTCTGCTTCTACCCAGTCCAGCTGGATGTTATGTTCCAGCCATTTATCAAAGGCCTGGGAGCGATTGGCCAGATTCAGGTAGTTTTGGGTATAGATATCCTGACCATGGGCTTCCAGCTGCTGTTTCAGGCTGGGAAAACGTAAGGTGTGATGTCCGGGCTTAACGATCTCACGGACTGGATAGGCATATTCATCATTCCAGTATTCATCAAAGGAATGAATGATTTCATCTGAAGCTGCCCCGACCAGCATCACGTCTACATCAGAAAATTGATAGCTGTCACTTACATTGTAATATTGATTACTCATGTTACGACCGCCAATCAGCGCAATCTGGTTGTCGGCAATAAAGCTTTTATTGTGCATGCGGCGGTTGATGCGTTTTAAGTCCAGCACCATGTCCATAGCCCGGTATTTACGGAAGCGGTAAGGGTTATACAACTTCACATCAATATTCTGGTGCTGGTCCAGCGCCAGATAAATACCTTCCATTTTCTTGGCATTATTGTCATCAATCAGCAGACGCACCTGAACGCCGCGATCTGCGGCCTGAATCAGGCCATGCAAGGCCAGGGCACCAATCCGGTCGTTATCCCAGATATAATATTGCAAATCCAGGCTACGCTCTGCTTTGTGAATCAGCTGCATCCGTGCAGCCAAGGCTTCCAGGGGGTCATACAGTAGGTGGTAACCGGTCAGGCCCAGGTTCTTGTCGCGTAGAGGGGTAATGATCTGTGCCAGACTGGTTTGGCTGGTATCTGTCTCAAAGGCCATCTGACTTGGCTGCTCAGTCTGTTTGGGCAAAGTGCTGCATGCGGGCAAGCCGAGCACCAGTGTTGCACTGAGCAACATTCCGGTACTCAAGCGGCGACGGGCAGTAAGAGCAGTAGATGTGGCTTGAGTGCGGAAAGCAGAGGTCATAGACATTAAAGTTTGAAAAATTTGAATTGAGTATAATGGCCAGCTATGAAAAGATAAATATAAAGCCAGTCATATACTGGTGAACTTGATAAGGCGATTGTATGTGGGATAGCAGTTCCGTATTTTTTTATTTTTATATAGGGATGGCGCTTCTCGCCTTCTGGGCAGTGTATCAGGCATGGTCCAGCCAGTCGCGTACGGAAACTATACATCCTTTTAAAGCGTTTGCCCATCTGCTGGCTTTTTATCTGGCCTATCTGCTGATTCCTCTGGTGTTCTTTAGTATCTATGCTGGCTCGACGGGCTATTACTCGCCACATGAAGCGATTTTTATTTTCCTGATTACCAGCGTGCTGAGTTATGCGCGTTTTATCGAGCCGCATATCATTCGCGTGAAAACCATGCGCTATCAGATCAATCCAGACAAACCGCTGAAACAGCCTGTGCGAATTGCCCTGATTGCCGATTTGCATATCGGTCTATTTTCAGGCCATGAGCGTCAGTTAAGACAGATTGTACACAAGCTGAATCACCTACAGCCAGATTTGGTGGTGGTAGCGGGAGACTGGACCTACGAACCTGAAAATAAGCTGGCAGAAGAACTGGCAATTTTAAAGGAAATTCATGCGCCGGTCTATTCGGTGAATGGCAATCATGATGAGCAGTATCCAGGTCCTCCGATTCAGGCGTTGTTGCGCTATGCACTGGAAGTCAATCAGGTCATGGATATTGAAGGAAAGATGGTTGAATTTGACGAGTTTCGTCTGATCGGAGTGGGTGATCTGTGGGCGGGCAAAACCGATATGCGTTCAATGCCAGACTTACCCCAAGACAAGCCATGGGTGATCCTGTCGCATAATCCGGATACAGTGGACATGATTCCGAAATTGCCCATCCGGCCCTTGATGTTGTCTGGACACACACATGGCGGGCAGGTGGAACTGCCCTGGCTGACCGATTATGTGATGAAGAAAGTCTCCATTCTGGGACATAAGAAAGGTCTGTACCGTCATGAACATGCCGATGTATTTGTGACGGTGGGAACAGGTATGGTCGGGGTGCCGTTTCGTTTTCGGGTGCCCCCAACGATTGATATTATTGAATTGATCTAGCTTGTTTAAATAGAGCTGGATTGGCGTGGTTTTTAAAGAATAATCCAGACCAGAATAATCAGCAGTACGATGGCTGCCGCCGTCATCCAGATCTTCTTTTTAATCTGCTGGGTAGGAGTCGTCTGCGGGACACGCTGTGCGGCCACTTCCTGCTCTTTGGAAATACTCAGCTGAGGATGCTTTGGCAACTCTAGTGGCGGAGTCAGCAGCTGCATATCTTCATCTTCAGTAAAGCGTGGGCCAATTGTGTCATTCGGATCACGTTGCAGGGCCAGATCATGCTCACGTACAATCTCATCAATCAGCTGCCGAGCCTGTATTTCATCTAAAGGGGTGTGGGACCGAATATAACGAATCGCTTCCAGCTTTTTATCATCTTCCAGCAGAATAATAATTTCGACCAGCTGCTGCTGAGAAATTTGTTCAATAAGCTCCTGCATCTGTCTGCCTCATATTGAGATTCTAGTCATTTGATTGTTCCTGAAGTATGCCGAGAGAAACAGCCGTTTTTTGTTGTGAAATCATAAAAAAAGCCAGCATCTTTATGCTGGCTTTGATCAGGATTTAAGCTTGAGCAGCCATTAAATCTGATTGTTGACATCGTCGTTTTTGGTTTCACGAATCAGCAGGAAGGCCACCAAAGACAGGAGGGAGGCTGCAGTCAGGTAATAGCCTACTGCGGACAGACCATATTCAGTCGCCAGTTTGGTCGCAATGAGGGGAGCAAAAGAGGCACCGAAAATCCCGGCTAGGTTAAAGGTGAGCGCAGAACCGGTATAACGTACCGAGGTCGGAAAAATTTCTGACAGTACCGTACCAATTGGCCCATAGGTCAGCCCCATAATCGCCAGACCAATACACAGGAACAGGAAAACAATCAGCGTATTACCAGATTCCAACATGTCGGCAAAGAAAATCCCGAAAATAGCAGAAGTTACACATACGCCAATTGAGGTGGCTTTACGGCCAAATTTCTCTGCCAATACTGCAGATAAAGGAATAAAAGCTGCAAAACATAGCGTCGCCACCAGCTGTAATTTCAGGAATTCTTCACGCGAATAACCCAATTGTTTGGTGCCCCATTGCAGTGCAAATACTGTGGTCAAATAGAACACCACAAAGGTACAGATCGCGGCAATTGTGCCGAGCACCAGCATTTTCGAATGATTCTTAAATACCTGAAAGAAAGGAATGTTGACTTCTTTTTGTTTATCCAGCACTTTCTGGAAGGCCGGAGTTTCATGCAGTTTTAAACGAATCCATAAACCGATAATGACCAGCAGGGCGCTAGAAATAAAGGGAATACGCCAGCCCCAGGTCATAAAGGCCTGTTCGCTCATAAATGCGCCCAGCGTCAGGAATGAGCCGGTTGCCAGAATGAAGCCAATCGGTGCGCCAAGCTGCGGGAACATGCCATACCAGGCACGTTTGCCTTCGGGTGCATTTTCGGTCGCAAGAAGAACCGCCCCAGACCATTCACCACCCAGACCCAAGCCTTGTCCCAAACGGCAGAGTGCCAGAAGCAGAGGCGCGGCAATTCCGATTTGGGCATAGGTCGGGAGTAAACCGATGGCAACGGTAGAGATCCCCATGGTCAGCAGTGCTGCAACCAGGGTGGCCTTACGTCCAATCCGGTCGCCCAGATGGCCAAAAAGTGCTGCCCCAATCGGGCGGGCAATAAAGGCAATTGCAAAGGTCGCCAGCGATTGAATCGTGGCAGTCATTGGATCTGTACTGGCCGGGAAAAACAGATAGGGGAAAATAATAACAGCAGCTGTGGCATAAATATAAAAATCGAAGAACTCGATTGTGGTGCCCACCAAGCTTGCCGTTAAAACACGAAATTTTGAATTGGTCGCTGTCGTTTCTATGGCAGCGATAGTTTCTGGAGACGCCATGAATAACCTTACACTTACTAAAAATAAAAAATTAGTTTTAAAAGCGTAATCTTTTTAAAAAAGGCGTAATTTTTTAAAAAAACAACTGCAATCTTCTCGTTTCTGCTCGCTCAGGGTCACTGAAATGGAGAAAGAAGAAGATTAAATCACGTACAGATAGATAGACAGAAAGTGTGATCCTGCCCCTATCAATACAAAAATATGCCAGATAGCGTGAGCATATCTTACCCTTTTTAGAGCATAAAACAATGCACCTACGGTATAAGCCAATCCCCCAATGATCAGGAGGGTTAAAGATTGAGCACTCAGATACTGCTGCATATCATCAATAACCAGAATGGCCAGCCAGCCCATGAGCAAGTAGGCGATCAGAGAAAGCTTCTGGAAACGATGAATGAAAATAAACTTGAACAGTGTACCGAGTGCAGCAATGATCCATAAGGCAATCAATAAATATTGGGCTTTGGCCGTGGGAATGGCAATCGACAGAAAGGGGGTATAGGTACCGGCAATCAGATAGTAAATTGCTGTATGGTCGACTTTTTTATAAAAATAACGACGGTCTGCCGAGGTCGACATATGGTAGAGCATGGAAGCGGAAAATAATAACACCATACTGAGTGCATAGACCCATAGTCCGATCCAGGGGCCTGTACTTAAATAAGATCCTTTAACAATCAAAAGAATACCAGCAATCATAGCCAGCAGGGCACCCAGGCCGTGACTGATATAATTAATCCTTTCTTCAGCCTGATCATAGTCTTCTGAAATGAGGGGCGCTTTTTGCATGGTCATCATTCTAATTTAAATATACATTTGTATAGTAATTCAATTTTGCTTTTAGGTTAAGAAGAATTAAACTTGAACAGTAATTTATATCAGGTTTGTCTTATGTCGACATCGACTTCTCTTTCGGTTCAGGAACAGCAATTTCTGGAGGCTTTCCAGCAAGCTGTTGAAACTGATCATTTTGATCGTCTGATTCTGAGCCAGTATAAAGGCGAGCTGGAACAATTAGAGAAAATGACGTTCAGGGTGATTGCACTGAATGAGCAGAAGGTGTTGAGCTGCCTGTATCGCTACCAAACTCAGGATATCACCAAAAACTATCCTTTGACTGATGCTTTGGTTCAGGTAACAGATGCGCTGGCCAGTTGCAAGCAGGCGAATTTATTAACCGATCAGGAAGAGTTACAGCTGAAAAAAAACAAGAAAAAAGCCATGCTGACCCGAAGCAAAACCCAATCAGGCCCTGCAAAAGTCAACCACGGGCAAGGCCATGACCGGATTAAGCAGCGCTATGTCGATCAGGACAGTCCATTTTTGCAGTATTTGGGGATTACTGATCAGAATGAACAGATCATTCCAAGTATGGCGCGCAAATGGAAACAGATTAATAAATTTGTCGAAATTTTTTCCGGTGCATTGGCGCAAATCAAGGTGTCCGAGCATGGCTTGAGGGTGGTGGACTTTGGTTCTGGCAAAGGCTATTTAACCTGTGCGTTATATGCCTATATGCAAAAATATGGCCAGACACCGTACATGACTGGAGTAGAACTTAATCCGAAAATGGTCGAGTTTTGCCAAAGTGTTGCGCAGCAGTCTGGTTTTAATCAGCTGGATTTCTTTCAGGGCGATGTGAGAACGTATGCACCAGAACATCTGGATGTCATGATTGCGCTGCATGCTTGTGATGTGGCGACGGATTTTGCTATTCATAGTGGCATTCGCCTGAATGCCCAGATCATTATGTGTGCGCCTTGCTGTCATAAAGAATTAAGGCCCCAGCTGCAGGCGCCGCAGGTCTTGAGCCCAATGCTGCAATTCGGGATTCATGCCGGACAGCAGGCGGAAATGTTGACGGATACCATTCGTGCGCTTTTGCTAAAAGCCTATGGTTATGAGACCAAAGTCTTTGAATTTGTGGCGCTGGAACATACCAGTAAAAATAAAATGATTCTGGCTACCAAACGCAAAGATTATACGCAACCGGATCAGGCTGTGCTGGCTCAAATACAGGCCTTAAAAGAGATGTACGGTATTCAGAAACATTCACTGGAATTGTTGTTAAATAATCAGTGGGATCAGCAGGGGATTGGCTCGAAATGCTAAACAATCATAAGCTTCGTATTGCCTCTGGTATCTGGGACGATTTAGCCCCCGATGCCAAGGCAATTCGTGAAGCTGTATTTATTCAGGAGCAGCACATTGCCCCGGAAGATGAATGGGATGCAGAAGATCCACTAGCGGTGCATTTTATTGCCTATTTACAGGAACAGCCCGTTGCAACGGCACGCTTACTGGCAAATCATAGTATCGGTCGGGTGGCCGTCATGCAGTCCGCACGTGGATTAGGCATCGGGCAACAGATCATGCAAGCCATAATTGCTCAGGCCAGAGCTGAACAGCGTGAATATGTCAAACTTTCTTCCCAAGTACATGCGCTGGGATTTTATCAAGGCTTAGGTTTTGTCGTACAAGGGGAAGAATATCTGGATTGTGGAATTCCGCATATCGATATGTATTTAAAACTAAGTGATTAAAACTCAAATAAAAAAGCAAGGAAAAACCTTGCTTTTTTGAATATCTCGATTTTACTGCCCATGCCCTGCGTCATGTTCCTGCTGAACATTTTCTTGCGCTGATGGGTCCTGCAGGACGTTGGCTCCAGCTGCCTGGCGCGCTTCACGGTCTGCCTGAGCTTTGGCCAGAGCTTCTTGCGACATCACCGGTGCATTCTTAAAAGCATGTTGCTGGGTATTCTGCTTGTTTTGCTGGCTTGGCATGTAATCTGGTTCATTACTGACTGCAAGCCAGAAAAAGAGCATGAAGAATCCACTCAAGATGCAGAAAATAATTAATGCTTTCCAGCCCCAAGGTGATTTTTCAGGTGAACTGTGATCAGTCATGTGCAAGTCCCTGTAGTGGATGTTTAACTTGTGTAACTTTATAACATAAATTGAATAAAAACGAATCAAAATCTCTGTGAAAGAGATGATTTCAGCTGACTTGTATGATTTTAACCTGTCAAAAAAAGAGAAGTTCAAAACTTCCCTTTTACTGGCTGCCTATGCAAATGCTTTTGCCTGACTGGCATGTTGCTTTAATAACTGTGGCACTTTAAAGCGTTCACCATATTGCTGCTCCAGCACTTCAGCACGAGCAATGGCCTTATCTAGTCCATATTGGTTCAGGAACTGTACAGCGCCTCCTGTCCAGGCTGCAAAGCCAATACCAAAGATCGAACCGATATTGGCATCCACCACCGATTCAAGCACACCTTCTTCCAGACAGCGCACGGTATCCAGCGCTTGTACAAACAGAAAACGGTCAATCATTTCCTGTTCGGTGATCTGAGTATCTTTTTGCCAGTGACTGAGGCCCGACCAAAGCTGCTTTTTACCGCCTTCAGGATAGTCATAGAAACCGGCACCGGCTGCTTTACCTTTACGGTTAAATTCATGAATCATGCGATGAATCACTTCATCCGCTGCCGAGCTTGGTCGCTCCTTACCTTGAGCCGCCATTGCCTTATAGGTTTCTGTGGCTACATGCTCTGAAAGCGTCAGAGAAACTTCATCCTGAATTGCTAGCGGTCCGACAGGCATACCAGCTTTAAGTGCCGCCATTTCAATACGCGCGGGATGAACCCCTTCTGCCAGCAGACGTAAACCTTCCTGAACGAAGGTGCCAAAGACACGGCTGGTAAAGAAGCCACGGCTATCATTCACCACAATCGGTAATTTACCAATCTGCTGCACAAAGTCAAAAGCTTTGGCCAAAGTTTCAGGCGAGGTGTTGTGTCCTTTAATAATTTCTACTAGCTGCATTTTATCCACCGGACTAAAAAAATGCAGACCGATAAAATTCGCCTGATTTTGCGATGCCTGAGCCAGGTCACTAATTGGCAAGGTCGAGGTATTAGATGCCATCACGCCATTTTCAGATAAAAAGGCTTCAGCTTCCTGAATCACACGAGTTTTGAGTTCCTGATTTTCAAAAACAGCTTCAATGATGAGATCACAACCCGCCAAATCTTCAGAACTTGCCGTGGCCTGAATCAAAGCTAAAATCCGGTCACGTTTGTCCGCAGTTAATCGGCCTTGGGATACTTTTTTATCTAGTAGTTTCTGACTGTAGGCTTTGCCTTTTTCAGCGGCTTCAAGCGATACATCTTTGAGTACCACCTGAATGCCTTTGCTGGCGGTGGCATAGCTAATTCCGGCGCCCATCATGCCTGCCCCCAGAATACCCACCTTGTTTGCCTGCCAGGGTGCCCAGCCTTTTGGACGACTGGCACCAGACTTGATGGCATTCATGCCATGCCAGAAAGTGCCAATCATATTCTTGGCCACCTGACCGGTGGCAAGAAAGGTAAAATAACGTGACTCAATTCTAAGCGCCGTATCGACATCGACCTGTGCCCCTTCAACAGCAGCAGAGAGAATGGCCTCAGGTGCCGGATAACAGCCCTTGGTTTTGTCGCGTAGCATGGCTGGTGCAATGGCCAGCATTTGTGCCACAGCAGGAGAGGCCGGCGTGCCACCCGGAATCTTGTATCCTTTCACATCAAAGGGTTGTTGAGATTGCGGGTGAGCCTTGATCCAAGCCACAGATTTTTCCAGCAATTCTTCTGCCGAGTCCGCCGTCTCATGGATCAGGCCCAAAGTTTTTGCCTTCTCGACACTCAACTGTTTACCTTCCATTAGCAGGGGAAGTGCACTTTGCAGGCCCAGCAGGCGAACCATGCGTACAATCCCGCCGCCACCCGGCAGCAATCCTAGTGTTACTTCAGGCAAGCCAAACTTGCTCTTGGGATCATTGAGTGCAATCCGTTGATGACAGCACAGTGCCAGCTCCCAGCCCCCGCCTAAGGCCGTGCCATTCAAGGCAGCCACCACAGGAATGCCGCGCGTTTCGATATAGCGCAGTTTAGCTTTCATTCCTTCAATCATATGGAAGAAATCAGTGGCCTGTTCAGGACTGGCCTGAATGAGTTCATCCAAGTCACCGCCAGCAAAAAAAGTTTTTTTGGCGGATCGAAAAATAATCCCGCTAATATGCTCATCTGTCTGGAGCTGGGCAACGGTTTCATCCAGGGCCTGACGAAAGTCGGCATTCATGGTATTGGCAGACTGATTCGGAGAATCAAAGGTTAAAATGACGATATTATCTGCAGTTTTTTGATATTGAATTGCGCTCATACATTTTTATCCAAATAATAATTGATGAATTTAGAATTATTGTCCTTACTCAAGTTTAGAAACTTCTATGACTGTGGAGGCGATCCAAATTCATCTGAATTCTGGGTTTAACCCTAAAGTTCAGTCTACTAATACAAAATGCATTTCTCATTTCGCAAAAGTAGGTGAAGCCCTGGTCATATACACCACCTGTTTAATTGTGTCATTTAGCTGACTAGCCTGCAGACACAGGACTCATATGATGATCGGTAGCGTGCCTATGACGTTAACGGGCCTTAAATGCCTTCGGGTATTTAAATTAAACCAGTTCAATAATGGTGGCGATGCCCATGCCGCCGCCAACACATAAGGTGGCCAGACCACGTTTTTTGCCCTGACGTTCCAGTTCATCCAACAACGTGCCGAGAATCATTGCACCAGTCGCCCCTAGGGGATGTCCCATAGCAATCGCACCACCATTCACATTGACTTTGGCAGGATCAACCTTCATTTCATGGATAAAACGCAGCACAACAGCAGCAAAAGCTTCATTGACTTCAAACAGGTCAATGTCATCCACTGTCAGTCCGGCTTTGGCCAAGGCTTTGCGCGCAGCCGGAGCAGGGCCAGTTAGCATAATGGTCGGATCAGCCCCCACCAGTGCAGTCGCCAGTATTTTGGCACGGGGTTTGAGATTGTGCTGTTGAACGGCCTGTTCAGAAGCCACTAGTACCACAGCGGCACCATCTACAATTCCGGAAGAGTTGCCGGCATGATGCACGTGCTGGATACTGCCTACTTCCGGATATTTTTGTAGGGCGATGGCATCAAAGCCCATCTGTCCCATCATGGCAAAACTAGGGTTGAGTGTGCTCAACGCCTCTGCTGTGGTATTGGGTTTAATAAACTCGTCTTGCTCCAGAATCACGACACCGGCTTTATCTTTGACAGGAATAATAGATTTATTGAAATAACCCTGCGCCTGTGCAGCTGCTGCCTTTTTCTGGGATTGCTCAGCAAACTGATCCACATCCGCACGGCTATAGCCATCAATACTGGCAATCAGATCAGCGCCGATCCCCTGCGGAATAAAATCACAGGCCATATTGGTTTCCGGGTCCAAGGCCCAAGGCCCACCATCTGAGCCCATCGCTACACGAGACATAGACTCAACGCCACCTGCAACGACCAGATCTTCCCAGCCAGAACGGACTTTCTGTGCGGCCAGATTGACAGCCTCCAGCCCCGAGGCACAAAAACGGTTGATCTGTACACCAGCCACGTCATTGTCCCAGCCCGCCGCAATCGCAGCGGTTTTGGCAATATCCGCACCCTGGTCCCCAACCGGTGTCACGCAGCCCAAAACAATATCATCGACCTGCGCAGTATCCAGATGATGACGTTGCTGCAGTTCATTTAACAATGTGGTTAATAGGCTAATCGGTTTGACTTCATGCAATGCGCCGTCTTTTTTTCCCTTTCCGCGTGGCGTGCGAATGGCATCAATAATATAGGCCTCGCTCATACAATATCCTTTTTGCTTTACTAAAATTATTCTAATATTTCGAGTGTAATGATTAAATTTTGAAGTGCAATGACGAGAACGAACCAGATCATTTGAGCAGTTTGGTCAATGGGGAGGGACAGAAAAAATAAATCTAAAAAAAGCCCAAGTCTGGAGCTTGGGCTTGGCTAGCTAATCACCCAGCAGGTGATTAGCTTTTACAATAAAGGTTTATTAAACCGATGTTAATGGTAACCATGTAACTGGCGATACAGACCTGGCGTAACCCCCGTCCATTTCTTGAAAGCACGGTGGAAGGTGCTGGTTTCACTAAAGCCGACCTGCTGCGCGACATCTTCAAGAGTCAGATCCGGGTTGAGTAAGAGATGAATTGCAGCATCACGACGCAGCGCATCTTTTACTCCCTGATAACTCTTGCCTTCAGCTGCCAGACGACGGCGCAAGGTTTGCGGAGACAGATATAGCATGGAGGCTACATCGTTTAGGGTTGGCATTTCTTCGCCAATCTGGCTCTTCAATACATCACGGATACGTGAAGTCAGTGAATTGGTGTTTTTGAACTTCACCAGCAGTTGTGCTGGAGCGGCTTTCAGGAATTCTTCCAGCGTTTCTTCATTCTGGCGAATTGGCAAATCCAGATAGTCGGCTGCAAAAGTAATTTCAGTACGCGGCATATCGAACTGCATCACTGGAGCAAAAAACAGGGCGTCATACTCATCGGCGTGGGCCGGACGCGGATAGCTGAAGTGGACACGCTCCAGTGGCAGACGACGCTCAATTAACCAGGAAGCCAAGCCATGCCAGATCATCAGCATACTTTCGGTAATGAAGTGATCCGGATCCATCGAATTGGGAATTAAAGGGACCAGACGGGCTTCGTGTTTGTCACGCTCCAGCGTCACGGACCAGTCATCACCGAAGAGCTTATAGAACTGAGAAGAAAGCTCCAGTGCATCACCCAGCGTTTTGGCATGGATAATCAGCTGGCACATGATCGCAAAAGTACCCAAACGACGTGGCTGTTTGTCAAAGCCGACGTGTTCATCTTGAGTCACCATCCAGAGCATTTTAATAAAACGGGTATATTGTTCAGGCGAAATACGGGCCTTGGGCTGATGCAGCAATTCTGCTTCAATCCCAACGTGAGACAATAAAGTATCGACATCCATGCCGAGGCGTTTAACACCAGATAAAGCTGCATTGACGAAATGGATGCTGATCGTATCACGACTCATGTTTAATCCTTCAGTCTCTTTAATGTTCACTAATATTTGACCTAAATGACAAAAAAATAATAAATCAATGGCAATTTACAAGAAAGCAATTACCATTTTCTTACATGGTAAATTGCCGAAACTATCAAGGTAAATGGCTGAACATGACATTGTTTTCTGGTTTTTATGTTTTATGATAAGGCAAAAAGCAATATAAGTAGAGTAAAAACTCCAATGTCCTATGCGCTAAAAGGATTGAAAGTCCTCGATTTTTCTACATTACTCCCTGGCCCGTTTGCCACTTTATATCTTGCAGATCTAGGTGCAGAGGTTGTGCATATTGAATCACCGACCCGGCCTGATCTGGTACGTTTGATGCCGCCTTTTGCACATGGGCAAGCGACTACCCATAGTTATCTGAACCGAAACAAGCATTCTGTGGCACTGGATTTGAAGAATCCGGAGCATCTTGAGCAGATCCGGATGAGAATTGCAGATTATGACATTGTGGTTGAACAATTTCGTCCAGGCGTGATGCAGCGGCTTGGCCTGGATTATCCAAGTCTCAGTGCTCTCAATCCTCGTCTGATCTATTGTTCGATTACCGGTTATGGCCAGACCGGCTCTTATAAAAACCGGGCGGGACATGATATTAACTATCTGGCTCTATCAGGAATTGCCGGGCATAGTGGCCGGATGGAAAGTGGACCACCGGCAATGGGTATCCAGATTGCCGATGTTGCGGGTGGTTCCATGCATGCGCTGGTTGCAATTCTGGCCGCCGTGATTGAACGGCAGAGCAGTGGCCAGGGGCAATATATTGATATTTCCATGACCGATTGCGTTGCGACCTTAAATAATATGGCAGCTTCAGCCAGTCTGGCAGCTAACCAGCATCAGCAGGCCGAATCGGGCTATTTAAATGGCGGTACATTGTATGACTATTATCAGACGCAGGATGGACGTTATCTGTCGATTGGCAGTCTGGAACCGCAGTTCATGCAAGGGCTGGCACAGTTGCTGGAGCTGCCGATCATTTTGGAAAAAGGAACCTCTTTTGCTCCTGAAGATCATGCTCAGGTCAAGCAGGCCATTCAAGACAAAATCCGCTCCCAGCCTTTAGCCCACTGGCAAATGCTGTTTGCTCAGGCGGATGTGTGTGTCGAGCCGGTATTAAAACTGGAGGAAGCCTTGCACTCCGAACTGGCGCAGCAACGGGGATGGGTCGTACAGGTACCTCTGAAAATGAATGATTCTGAACAAAGCCAAGCCCAGCTGGCTTGTCCAATCAAATTTTCGCGCTCAGCCATGCGTTATGATTTTATCGGTCAGGCTCTGGGAGAGAAGCAGTACTGGTAATTTAAACCCAGGTTAACTCCTTTATGAAAATAAATGCTAAAGATCTCATAAATAAATCATTTAGCTAAAAAAACAGCAGAAGTGACGCTAAAGCTTTATATCATTGAATCTAAGGTAGGCTTATCAATAAAATCGCTATGAAATATGTATAAAAAGCATTTTATTGATAGTTTTAATCTCGCTATCCTTGCCAGCGATATAATAGAAACTACTAGCTGTACGCCATGTATTTATATACTGATTTCGATCAGCAACTGATTAATGAACGTGTTGCACAGTTCCGTGACCAGACGGAACGTTATTTAGCGGGCAAATTGACGGAAGAAGAATACCGTCCGCTCCGCCTCCAAAATGGTCTTTATGTCCAACGTTATGCACCGATGCTGCGTATCGCGGTACCGTACGGCCTGATGAATTCTAAGCAGCTGCGTAAAGTGGCTGATCTGGCTCAAGAATATGACCGTGGCTATGCGCATATCACCACCCGTCAGAATATCCAGTTTAACTGGCCAGCGCTGGAAAATGTACCAGACATGCTGGCAGAACTGGCGACGGTACAGATGCACGCGATTCAGACGTCAGGCAACTGTATCCGAAATACTACAACGGACCAGTATGCCGGTGTGGTGGCGGGTGAAATTGCTGATCCGCGTCCGACCTGTGAACTGATCCGCCAGTGGTCAACTTTCCATCCGGAATTCGCCTTTTTGCCACGTAAATTCAAGATTGCCGTATCTGCACTTGAAGAAATTGACCGCGCAGCCACTGCATTCCATGATATTGGAGTCTATATCGTAAAAAATGCAGCAGGTGAAATCGGCTATAAAATCAAAGTCGGTGGTGGCTTGGGCCGTACGCCAGTAATTGGCAGCTTTATTCGTGAGTTCTTGCCACGTGAAGATTTAATAGCCTATCTTGAAGCTGTCCTGCGCGTGTATAATCTGCATGGCCGCCGCGACAATAAATACAAAGCGCGTATCAAGATTTTGGTGAAAGCATTAACACCACAAGTATTTGCCGAGAAAGTTGAAGCTGAATTTGCACATACAGTGAAAACCCTGAAAATTGATGCAGACACCTTGGCGAAAATGGATGAGAATTTCACGCCATTTGATTATCAAGACTATGCAGATGAAGACTTCACTGAGCTGTTTGCACAACATCCAAAGTTCAAGCAATGGTTCAACATCAATACCAATGCACACAAAGTCACCGGCTATCGTATAGTCACGATTTCCCTGAAACGTGCGGGCATTGCGCCGGGTGATGTTTCGACTGAAGAAATGCAGCTGATTGCAGATCTTGCAGACAAGTATACCTTTGGTGAACTGCGTACCACGCATGAGCAAAATATTGCACTGGTGGATGTCCCGCAAAAAGATCTGTTCGAGTTATGGCAGACTCTGGAGCAGCATAATTTGGCGCGTGCGCATATCGGTTTCTTGACTGACATCATCTGCTGTCCAGGCGGTGACTTCTGTTCATTGGCGAATGCCAAATCGATTCCGATTTCTGAAGCGATTTCACGCCGTTTTGATGATTTAGATACCATTTATAACTTGGGTAAACTCGATCTGAATATCTCAGGCTGTATGAATGCCTGTGGTCATCACCATGTGGGTAATATCGGTATTTTAGGGGTCGATAAAAAAGGTGCTGAGTTCTACCAGATTACGCTTGGTGGAAATGCAGACCACGATGCTTCGATCGGTGACATCCTAGGGCCATCATTCGCTGCCGACGTCGTACCGGATATTGTAGAAGAAATTCTGAATACCTACCTGGATTTACGTCAGGAAGGCGAGGAGTTTATTGATACGTATCGCCGTATCGGTATCAAACCATTCAAGGAGCGTGCATATGCTTAATACCGCACTACCTGTGCTCTCTAAAGATGGCACGATTACCGACAATACATATCGGCTCATTGGTGAAGATGGTGCATTGCCACAGGGTGATGTGGTGCTGACTGTCGAACAGTTAGACCAGATTGCCAATGTTTCTGGTAAAAAAGCATTGTACTTAACGGTTGATGCTTCACCTGAAACCCATGAATTTCCGCTTGACCAACTTGATGCCATTTTTATTGAGTTTGCAGGTTTCAATGATGGCCGCGGTTATTCATTTGCTGCATTGCTTCGCCGTCAGGGTTTTCACGGTGAACTACGTGCCACCGGTGATGTGTTCAAAGATGTGCTGAATTACATGAAGCGTTCTGGTTTTGATACTTTCGTGATTAAAGAAGGTAAGGATATTCAGGAAGCGGCTGCTGGCTTAGGTGATTTTACTAACCCATATCAGGCCTCCACTGCGGTATCAGAAGCGCGCTATCAAACAGGTGCTTAATCGGCACTGACTTAAAAAGCCTCCACACGGAGGCTTTTTTGATTTAGCTATTTATATATAGCTTCAAGTTGACAATTGATCATCCAGTGAATTCCAAACTGATCACTAAAGGCACCATAGAGCGCACCCCAGAAGGTTTTTTTAGCGGTATTTTATTTCACCCTGTGCCGATAAAGCAACAAAGCATCTTTGGCCTTAGCCTGTTCATTTGCCTCCAGATGAATAGAAATGTAGTGACTATTCCGTGGCGTGAACACAGTATTGGTTTGCGCGCAAAATTTATCATTCGTATCGGATGCCATCAATTCTGTATCCTCATTCATAGGTACAGCAATATGCAGAATCAGATTTTTATCGCCATCATAAAGGTTCATCCCTTCTTCAGCATGAATATCTCCATAACGGATCAGCGTTGAAAACTCACCGCCAAACACGGAATGGTAGAAGCGAAAGGCTGCTTCGGTATTAGCTTGAAAATTGGGATAGTGATGGAGTCGTATGACAGGACTCCTTTTGTGTTGTGCTCTTTTAATCTAAGCAGCTTTGACTCATCTTGCATAAGGAAAATTACTAAAAATGTAAGCGAAAAAATCCTCCAGATTAGGAGGATTTTTAATTCCCTCTCTATGGGAGAGGGATGGGTAAGGGCAGAGGTTAAAGTAATTCAATCGCCACCGCAGTTGCTTCACCGCCACCGATACAGAGTGCGGCAATGCCTTTCTTGCCACCTGTACGTTTTAGCGCATGAATCAAAGTCAAGATAATACGGGAGCCTGTAGAACCAACCGGATGGCCAAGTGCACATGCACCGCCGTTGATGTTGACTTTTTCTGGATCCAGCTTGAACTCATCCATTGGGCACATAGTGACCATGGCAAAAGCTTCATTAATTTCCCAAAGATCTACATCTTCAGTGGTCCAGCCAGTTTTATCCAGTACTTTTTGAATTGCCCCGACTGGCGCAATGGTAAACTCAGATGGATGCTGAGAATTTGAAGCATAGGCAACAATTTTGGCTAAAGGCTTTAAATCTTTTGCTGCTGCATTGTCAGCCGAGGTGATTACTAGAGCTGATGCGCCATCTGAAATCGAGCTGGCATTGGCTGCAGTAATCGTACCGTCTTTGGCAAAAGCAGGACGGAGCGTTGGAATTTTATCGATATTGGCATTAAAGGGTTGTTCATCTTTATCAACCACCACATCGCCTTTACGGGTAGACACTGTTACGGGTACGATTTCATCACTAAAGTAGCCTGCATTGACAGCGTTCTGTGCGCGCTTCAAGGAACGGATTGCAAAGTCATCCATCTGTTCACGTGTATAGCCCTTTGTATTGGCCATATCCTGAGCAAAAGAACCCATCAGGCGACCTGTTTCAGCATCTTCCAGACCGTCCAGGAACATATGGTCTTTAATTTCGCCATGCCCCATACGGAAGCCGCCACGAGCTTTGGCCAAGACATACGGTGCATTGGTCATGGATTCCATCCCACCCGCAACCACAATGTCAGCAGAGCCGGCTTTAATCATATCGGCTGCCTGCATAACAGCCTTCATGCCTGAGCCGCACAGCTTGTTAATGGTGAGGGCACCTGTTGAATCAGGAAGACCCGCTTGACGCATAGCCTGACGAGCAGGTCCCTGTTTTAATCCAGCCGGGAGTACACAACCCATGATGACTTCTTCGATATCGCCTGGCTGCAAGCCGGCACGTGCAATGGCTTCCTTAATGGCTACCGCACCGAGTTCAGGTGCAGTAACACTGGCTAGGCTACCTTGAAAACCGCCCATTGCGGTACGTGCACCATTGACAATTACGATGTCAGTCATTGTTATATCTCCGTATGTGTTTTAATCAATTTTTTTCCAACTCAAGCAGTATAGGATAAAAAAAACAGGATTAAAGCTTTAATCATCACGAAATATAGACTGTAGGGTTTCCTTAGCAGCTAGACAGATGTTCAATCCGTAGATGCCCCATTTTGCTCAATACAATGTGTTGCTGAGCGGCTTGATAAGTAGAACAGTAATAAAAGCTGCCATTTGATCCAATCGGTAAGCCTGTATTAGATTGATAAGTAATACTAGGTGTACGTAGAGTACCTCGCCAGCTTAAGTTACCGTATTTAAGGTTTAATTGATCAATATGTAAAATATGTTCGCCTTGATCTACTTGACGGTTCTTATTTCTATCTATAAATACAATCAAGCTTTTATTCCATTGCGTTGGATGACAAGTTAAGGCATCCTGACTAGGACAGATCACTACATTTTGGTGCAGTACAGCTGCCTGGCTACGTGCAAAGCGATTTATGGAAAATAATTTAGCCGGAATAGCTTTGGCTTCTTGTCTGGAAAAGTAGCCATGAGCGTAAGGTAGTGCGATTGTCACCATAATTGCGATCAGCGCAATACAGATAATCAGTTCCACAAGCGTAAATGCTCTTGTTATTTTTATATACATAGAGTTACCTGAATTATATATTTTTTTATAAGAAATATGTTATTAATTATGCGTTTTTAGGCTGTATTGAATATTTTTAAAGAGTTCAAATAAGCCGTCAAAAAATAAATTGGTACTTAAAATAGGGGATTTGCGCTGTGAAATTGAGTAAAAAATTACCGAATTACAACGGAAATTGTAAGTAATTTTGTCAATAATTTACTTGATTAAATTAATCAAGCACTTGGAAAAATAATAAAGTGTTTGTATGATGCCATGTGAATAGCTTAAAAATAAAACTGGGGTAAAAAAGCCTATCTCAGGGTGGCCTAATATCAGGGCCTGAGCTTGAACAACAATTGTTATCTCTGGAGGATAAATCCATGAAAATGAGTCGTATTGCTTTAGCAATGCTTGTAGCAGCTCCTTTTGCTGCTGCAAACGCAGGCGTAACTGTTACTCCACTAATGTTAGGTTACACATTCCAAGACACCCAGCACAACAACGGTGGTGATGATGGTGAACTGACAACTTCTGGTCAAATGGAAGATGATTTATTTGTGGGTGCTGCACTTGGTGTTGAATTAACTCCATGGTTAGGTTTTGAAGCTGAATATAGCCAAGTAAAAGGCGATATGACAGATCTACCTGGTGCGGAATACAAAGGTCAGAACATTGCAGGTAACTTCTATGCAACTTCTGATGTATTCACTGGTAACTACGACAGCAAAGTTAAGCCATACATGCTTTTAGGTGCTGGTCACTACAAATATGAATTCGATGGTGCTACTGAAGCTGAATTAGGTCGTGTTGGCCGTGGTTTTGAAGAAGAAGGTACTCTAGGTAATGCGGGTATCGGTGCGTTCTGGCACATCAACGATGCATTGGCACTACGTACTGAAGCTCGTGGTACTTACCACTTTGACGAAAAATTCTGGAACTATACAGCGCTTGCTGGTCTTAACGTAGTTCTAGGTGGCCGTCTGAAACCAGCTGCTCCAGTTGTAGAAGTTGCTCCAGTTGAGCCAGTAGCTCCAGTAGCTCCAGCTCCACAAGAGTTGACTGAAGACCTGAACATGGAACTTCGCGTATTCTTTGATACTAACAAGTCAAACATCAAAGACCAGTACAAGCCAGAAATCGCTAAAGTTGCTGAGAAACTGGTTGAATATCCAAACGCAACTGCACGTATCGAAGGTCACACTGACAACACTGGTCCACGTGCATTGAACGAACGTTTATCTCTAGCTCGTGCTAACTCTGTGAAGTCTGCACTTGTAAACGAATACAACGTTGATGCAGCTCGTTTGTCTACTCAAGGTTTCGCTTGGGATCAACCGATTGCTGACAACAACACTAAAGAAGGTCGTGCTATGAACCGTCGCGTATTCGCGACAATCACTGGTAGCCGTACTGTACTAGTGGAAGG
Organism: Acinetobacter sp. S4397-1; assembly: GCF_024129285.1. Classification (NCBI taxonomy): domain Bacteria; kingdom Pseudomonadati; phylum Pseudomonadota; class Gammaproteobacteria; order Moraxellales; family Moraxellaceae; genus Acinetobacter; species Acinetobacter sp. S4397-1. The sequence continues at coordinate 13,952 of NZ_JAMXXZ010000021.1, read as the reverse complement.
CGAACAGCAAACAGCTCAATAATTTATTATTGAATGTTAAAAGGCGGCTCATATGAGCCGCCTTTTTTTATATTGATTTTTTGCCTACACTTGTCTTCCTGAAATTGAATTGAGTAAAGACATGAGTGTGGAAATTCCTGAGGATTTGCAAAAGCTGGAGGCCAATAGCGGAATTTTTGCAATCTGGATGATCTTTCATCATTATGGTATTGATTTACATATTCCAGACTTGGTGCAATTGACTTGCCATGATAATGAGATGGGAGCTTCGAGTATTGCATTAGCAGTGGCTTTAAGTACACTCGGATTGGATGTGAATTTCTATACAGAACCCGATCTCGATAAACAACCGATAGAAGTCGACTTTTATCAGAAAGCCGAAAAACTCAAACTTCCTGTGCACGAGTTTCCTCTTGCTTATGCGGATATTCAAGCTTATGTAGAGCAGGGCACTTTTGTTATTGTGTTTTATGACACTTTAGAGGGTGTGGGAAATCATTCTTTAATTTATGACATTAATGCAAATGAAATCAGCTTCTTTGATAGTTTTGAGCCAATGTCCAAAGAGGTGTTTGAACAGCAGCGCCGGGTAGAGGGGATTTGTCAGCAGGTCATTGTGATTGATGACCATCATTTTGTCATGCGTCATAATTAATCTAACAATGTAAAAAAAAGCAGCTATTTAAGCTGCTTTTTTAGATCACAAGGAATTATTCATTCCGATCAACTTTCATGGGCTGCACATCCATCTCCTGATAGGAAATCAGCTTGGTATTGTATTTCCATTTATAGCCTAGCCAGATGACCAGGAATAACAGAATGCCGATATAAGTCGACAATACGGCCAGCCACTCTCCTTCCAGAACTGCCTGATAATTCTGACCGAGAACCACAATGGCACAGAGCGTAAATGCAAACCAAGGTGCGAAAGGGAAGAACTTGGCACGATAAGCCAGCTCATCCAGTTTATAGCCTTGTGCAATATAGCCTTTGCGGAAGCGGTAATGCGAAACTGCAATTCCTAGCCAGACAATAAAACCACACATGCCTGACATATTTAACAGCCAGTTAAATACTTGTTCTTCACCGATAAAAGTCGTCAAGAAACATAAGGCGGCAATCGCTGTGGTGGCATAGAGCGCGTTCATGGGTACACCACGAGCATCGAGTAGGCCAAATATTTTTGGTGCACTGCCTTTACGTGCCATATCAAATAACATGCGGGTAGAGGAATACATGCCAGAGTTACCTGCCGATAAAATTGCAGTTAGAATCACGGCATTCATCACACTGGCTGCAAAAGCAAAACCGGCCTGCTCATACAGAAGGGTAAAGGGTGAAAGCGCAATATTATCTGTAGCAGCAGCCTGTAAAAGACGTGGATCATCATAGGCAATCAAGGTGCCGATAATGAAAATACAGACGATATAAAATAGCAAGATACGCCAGAAAATCTGTTTGATGGCAATTGGAATGGTCTTTTTCGGATCTTTGGATTCTCCCGCTGCCACTCCCACCATTTCAGTACCCTGAAAAGAGAATCCGGCAATCATCGCCACACCAATAAGGGCCGATAATCCCCCTACAAAGGGGGCTTCTCCCTTGCTCCAATTTCCAAAGACGCTTACCTCAGGCGTCATCATAATTTTGAAAATCATGAAGATGCCAATGATGATGAACACGATAATGGCAAGAACCTTAACCAGCGAGAAGAGGAATTCAGATTCACCAAAACCTTTAACGGTCAAGGCATTAATTCCAAAGACCACAGCCAGGAAAATGGCGCTCCAATAGAAGCCGGGAATATCCGGAAACCAGAATTTCATGATGAACTGAACTGCAACCAGTTCAAACGCAACAGTAATTGCCCAGTTGTACCAGTAGTTCCAGCCCAGTGCAAAACCAAAACCGCCTTCTACATATTTGGTGCCGTAGGTGAAAAATGCACCAGATGTCGGGTTGTGTGTGGCAAGTTCGCCTAAGCTGGTCATCAGAAAGTAAATCATGATGCCGATTAAGGCATAGGCCATGAGCGCACCCCCAGGGCCGGCATTTGCAATAGTTGCTCCTGAGGCCAGGAACAAACCGGTACCAATGGAACCGCCGATGGCAATCATGTTCAAATGACGAGCACTCAGCTTACGCTGCAGCTGTGGACTGTGTTGAGTTTCGCTCATCATGATTCCTTAAAGTTTTTTTGAGTGCTGGCAAACAGCACTTTAAAGCCGCTTTGATCCGTTTTAACCGTACACTGACCAAAACTTTGCTCAATTAAAGTTGGGTAATTTAAGAAGCGGTTCGCCACAATCCATAATTCACCACCGGACTTGAGGTGGCGACGTGCAGTCTTGCACAGGTTCTCGCTGGCATCATAGTGTGTCTGGATCCCTTGGTGAAAAGGAGGATTACTGACAATGGCATGTAAAAATAGCGGTGCATCTTCAATACCCGAAATGGCTTTGATTTCAAGCTGCTGCGGACTCAGCTGATTTTTCTCGAAGGTCATTTGTGTAGAGGCTAATGCAAAAGCATCTACATCCAGTGCAAAAATCCGATTTTCTGGATTCAGTTTGGCTAGATAGGCGCTCATCACACCGGCCCCACAGCCAAAATCAGCAATCTTGCCTGAGCTAACCTGATTCAGATAAGGAAGAAGTACCGCAGTTCCTACATCCAGGCGATTTTGGCTAAACACGCCTGGAAGGGCGCACACCGTTAACTCTCCTTTAGGAGTCGGAACTGTATAGGTCTGAGCCCAGTCTGCCAAAGTTTTCGCTTCGACCGCGCAGTCTAAGGTTAATTGCCATAGTTGGCAATGACGCGCGCTATCTAGTTTAATGGCTTTACCATAGGCTTGTAATTGCTTTGCTGCCCGCTCTACGCCGCCTTTCTTTTCACCCACCAGAAAGATACTGCTTCCCTGTTTTAGCTGTACGGCCAGGTTATGAATCAAATAATTGAGTAATTCTTTGGATTTGGGAACAAAGATAACAGCTTGATCAAATTCTCCTGCAGGAATTTCAGTGCCAAAATGGACCTCTGCCTGCCGTGCCTGAAAATACTGGTAATCATTAAAGTTCCATGTCCAGATTGAGGGCTGGATCGACTCACCAAACTCAGCAAGAAGCTCATCGGTCGGTGCATTCAGTAATAAAATCCGACCTGACAAATAATCGTATTGTCTTAATAAAACTTCGCTTTTAGGATCCATAGATCTTTCTCCAATAGAAAAAACACTGTCCAAGTGGGGCTTAAACAGTGTTTTCTGGACATGCAATTACTTCTTTGTTTCTGGAAGTACAATATTTAAAATAAGTGCGGCAATACCGCCGGTCGCTACGCCAGAACTAAAAATATTACGGAATAGTTCAGGTAAATGTTCCAGGATTTGCGGTACCTGTGCAACACCCAGACCAAGTGCTAGAGAAATCGCAATGATCAGCAGGGCACGACGGTCTAAATGGACGCCAGACAGAATATTGATCCCTGATGCAGCCACAGCACCGAACATCACCATCACGGCGCCCCCTAATACGGCTTGTGGAACAGCCTGAATGACACCAGCGACAGCAGGCAATAAACCCAGAATCACCAGAAGGGCTGCAATCCAGATACCAACGTAACGGCTAGCCACACCAGTCAGCTGAATGACGCCATTATTTTGCGCAAAGACTGAACTCGGGAAAGTGTTAAAGATACCGGCAAGCAGTGAGTTGGCGCCATTGACCAGAACACCGCCTTTAATACGTTTCATCCATTCTGGACCATCGACAGGTTGGTTTGACAGCTTAGAAGTTGCCGTAATATCACCAATCGCCTCCAGCGAGGTTACCAGGTAGATAAATGCCATGGGAATAAACAGGCTCCAGGAGAAGTCCAGACCAAAGTGCATTGGGGTCGGAATTTGAACCAGAGGTGCATCTTTGAGACCGGAAAAATCCAGGTGACCCATGAAGCCTGCCAGAATATAGCCGGCCACCAGTGCAATGAGAATGGCAGAGCTTTTTACCCAGGTAATACGTGCCCGGTTCAAGATAATAATCAGGGCCAGTACGGTGCATGACATGATGAGGTTGTCGGCATTGGCAAAAGTTTTATCGCTCATGGCCTGATAACCGCCCCCCATACTGATCAGACCTTCTTTAATTAAGGTCAAACCAATCAGCAGCACCACAATTCCGGTAACTAACGGGGTAATCAGTTTTTTAATCCAGGGCAGAATTTGTGAAACGCCCATCTCAATGAAGGCACCTGCAATGACCACACCGAAAATAGCGGCCATTACTGATTCGACCGGTGTGCCCGCCGCCACCATGGCAGAACCAATCCCAATAATAGGACCAATAAAATTAAAACTGGTTCCTTGCACAATTAGCAGGCCGGCACCAAATGGGCCAACTTTTTTAGATTGTAGAAATGTAGCGATCCCCGAAATGACCAATGACATGGATAAAATCATGTTGGTATCTTCTTTCGACACACCCAGTGCCAGGCAGATGAGTAGGCCGGGGGTCACAATCGGGACAATAATTGCCAGGAGATGCTGGAAAGCGGCTAAAAAAGCAATAAAAGGTTTAGGACGATCTTCCAGACCATACACCAGGTCAAGTTGATCTTTTGAAGGGGGAGATTGATTAAAATCAGACATGTGTCAAAGAAAATTAAGGCTGAGTGGCGCTATTCTAATCGAGTTACACGCCTTTACAAACTAAATGGGGACATAAGGAGAAAAAAATTAGTCCTGTAAATAAACAGCCACTATAAAAAATTAGTATTTTTCTGTATAATCTGCCCTCAAATTACATACGCATTGAATTTACATGTCAGATATTAAAACTCTCCGTAACATCGCCATTATTGCGCACGTCGATCATGGTAAAACTACTCTTGTAGACAAACTTTTGCAACAATCAGGTGCTCTCGGTGATCGCGCGGGTGAGATTGAGCGTGTCATGGATTCGGGTGCTATCGAAAGTGAACGTGGTATTACCATTCTTGCAAAAAATACTGCAATCAAATGGTTAGACAAACGTACTGATACTGAATACCGTATTAACATTGTGGACACCCCGGGACACGCCGACTTCGGTGGTGAAGTTGAACGTGTAATGTCGATGGTTGACTGTGTACTGCTTCTGGTTGACTCTCAGGAAGGTCCAATGCCGCAAACACGTTTTGTGACAGCAAAAGCCTTTGCGAGTGGTCTAAAGCCAATCGTGATCATCAACAAGGTTGACAAGCCAAGCGCGCGTCCAGACTGGGTTATCGACCAGGTATTCGATTTGTTCGATAACTTGGGTGCTTCTGATGAACAGTTAGACTTCCCGGTTGTTTATGCTTCAGGTCTTCGTGGTGTAGCGGGTCCTGCTCCGGATGAGTTGGCTGAAGACATGACTCCGTTGTTCCAAACGATTGTAGACATCGTTGAACCACCAGCGGTTGACGTTGATGGTCCGTTCCAGATGCAAGTCTCTTCACTGGACTATAACAGTTTCGTAGGTGTTATCGGTGTTGGTCGTATCCAGCGCGGTTCGATCAAATTAAATACGCCAGTTACTGTTATTGATAAAGAAGGTAAGACGCGTAACGGCCGTATCCTGAAAATCATGGGTTATCATGGTTTAGATCGTGTGGATGTGGAGTCAGCATCTGCGGGTGATATCGTTTGTGTCACAGGTATCGATGCATTAAATATTTCTGACACGATTTGTGATCCGAAAGCTGTTGAAGCACTTCCTCCGCTTTCTGTAGACGAACCTACAGTGTCGATGACCTTCCAGGTCAATAACTCACCATTTGCTGGTAAAGAAGGTAAATTCGTTACTTCACGTAATATCCGTGAACGTCTAGACCGCGAATTGATTCATAACGTCGCATTACGTGTTGAAGATACTGACAGTCCGGACCGTTTTAAAGTGTCTGGTCGTGGTGAGCTGCATCTTTCTGTGTTGATCGAAAACATGCGTCGTGAAGGCTTCGAGATGGGTGTATCTCGTCCGCAAGTGATCATGAAAGAAATCGATGGTGAAATGCAAGAACCGTACGAAAACGTGACTTTCGACGTCGAAGATCAGCACCAAGGTGCTGTAATGGAACAAATGGGTCACCGTAAGGGCGAGTTAACCAATATGGAAGTTGACGGTAAAGGCCGTATCCGTATTGAAGCAACGATCCCTTCACGTGGCTTGATTGGTTTCCGTTCTGAATTCATGACCATGACTTCTGGTACAGGTATCATGACTTCAAGCTTCTCGCATTATGGTCCGGCGAAAGCAGGTACTGTTGCGAAACGTCAAAATGGTGTGCTGATTTCTATGGTTCAAGGCACTTGCTTGGGCTATGCATTATTCACCCTACAAGATCGTGGCCGTCTATTTGCTAAACCGCAATTAGAAGTTTATGAAGGTATGATCATTGGTATTAACTCTCGTTCTGACGATATGACAGTTAACCCGACCAAAGCAAAACAGTTAACGAACGTACGTGCATCGGGTACTGACGAAGCCTTGACGCTGACGCCAGCTATCGAATTCACACTTGAGCAAGCGCTTGAATTCATTGAAGATGACGAACTGGTTGAAGTAACACCGAAGTCAATCCGCATTCGTAAGCGTTACCTGACTGAAAACGAACGTAAACGTAATCGTGATAAATAATCTTTAGACGATTTATCAGATTAAATGAACCGTAATCTTCCTGGAGATTACGGTTTTTTATTTTTGGATAGCATCCAATCGTAATTTACCAAAACCCAGTAAATTAAATAAAAATCAAAAGTCCTGCCTCATGTATAATTCAGGACAAAACTTGATAAGAGTAGGTTGAAATAAGTTATGAGTATTCTTCAGGAATTTAAGGAATTTGCTGTTAAAGGCAATGTGATGGACCTGGCGGTTGGTGTAATCATTGGCGGCGCTTTCGGTAAAATTATTGATTCCGCGGTTGCTGATTTAATTATGCCTTTTATCAGCTGGATTCTAGGTGGAGATGTTGATTATTCAAACTGGTTCCTGGTACTGGGCGATAATCCAAATAACATTACTAATCTGGCAGCTGCAAAAGAAGCTGGTTTAAATATCTTTGCCTATGGTAACTTCTTGACGATTCTGATTAATTTCATTCTATTAGCTTGGGTGGTGTTCTGGCTGGTTAAAGTGATGAACAAAATGCGCCGTAAGCAAGAGGCGGAGCCAGCACCTGCAGCAACCCCGGAAGATATTGCATTACTGCGTGAAATTCGGGATGAGTTGAAAAAGCGTCCTGAAGCTTAAGAGCTTAGGGTCTATATAAAAACGGCGCGTGGGGCGCCGTTTTTTTATGCAAATGCTCATTTTTATCACTCAAAAGCTCTTTCTCTGCCACCAGTAGGAGGAAGAAGCCGGGCTTAAAAATCCATCCGGAATTTAATTTCCAGCAAGTGCCAGCCGAACTGACTTTTGATTGGGCCATGTAATTCGCGTTCTGGCAAACTAAACACGGCCTTATCTATTGGCCCAACCAGTTGGCCTTTTTTTACATCACCGAGTTCACCGCCTTTTTTTCCGGATGGGCAAGTGGAATGTTGTTTGGCAATTTTGGCAAAGTCTACACCGCCTTTAATTTTCTTTTTCAGTTGCTCGGCAGTGTCTTTATCTTTAACCAGAATATGACGGACGATAGCGGACTTCATGTTTTATTCCCCTGTATCACTGGCTTCGCAGCTAGCTTAACTGCTTTTAACGGCTGGCATTGTGGACAGAATACCGATGCACGCTGTCCCAGTTTGAGATTTTCAAGGGGGGTTTCACAGTTGACACACATCTCACCGGCACGGCCATAGGCCAGCAAGGTCTGCTGGAAATAACCGTTTTCACCCATGGCATTGGTATAGTCTTTGAGTGTCGAGCCACCGAGCTCAATCGCCTGCTTCAGAATGCGCTTGATTTCAAGGACCAGTTTTTCAACTTGACTTGGGCTTAGGTCTTTGGCGGGCTGGGCCGGATGAATGCCAAGATTAAACAGGCTCTCGGTTGCGTAAATATTACCGACGCCCACCACGACATGGTTATCCATGATGGCAACTTTAATCGCAGTGTTTTTATTTTTTAATTTTTGCGCTAAATATGCAGCGTCAAATGCTTCACTTAAAGGTTCAGGACCTAACGTATCAATCAACTTCGTTTGTGAATACTCATCTAGCCACAAAATACAGCCAAAACGGCGAGGGTCGTGATAACGTAATTCAAAATCTTCAAACTGGATAATTAAATGGTCATGTTTACGTAATTCTTCATGTGGTTCACAGAGGCGAAAACTGCCTGACATGCCCAGATGCCAGAGCATACTGTCGTGTTCAAACTCAGCCAGAATATATTTGGAACGACGGTTTAGTCCGATCAGACGCTGACCTTGCAATTTGGCCAGATCATTTGGAATCGGCCAGCGTAGGCTTGGCTGTCGTACTTCGACACGTAGCACTTTTTGCTCAACTAAGGGTAATAAACTGGTTTTAGTGGTTTCAACTTCTGGTAATTCAGGCATAACACATCAGCAACAGGAGAATGGTATTAATATTGGGTGATTTGAAAGGGATTGCAAGTGAATCACGTTGGGGAGTGAGAAAAATGACCGATCATTGCCGACTTAGTGCATTTTAAAATAGTGTGATGTTTGAATAGGTATTTATACTTTTTAATCACAAAGGATAAAAAAGACTGGAATTTAAAATTCATGCAACGCCGGGGCTGATATCAGCTTCGAACCTGCACGAGCTGGTGAATCCAGGTGCTACAAAAAATAAGGATGATATGCCGGTCCTGGGACTCAGTCGCCGTATCATCTTTTAAAAAAGCAGCATTCACGTTATAAATAACCAGGTCTCAATGGCCTGTTTATCAGTTTTGCCTGACCCTGATTGAAAATGAATAAAAAGGAAGAACCCATGACATTATTATTTCAGCCTCTCCAGTTCGGTGCATTAGGACTCAGCAATAAAATTGTCATTGCACCCATGTGTCAATATTCTGCAACGGATCAGGGTGAAATTACTTATTGGCATGAACAGCAGTGGGCGAGTTATGCACTTTCCGGTGCGGGGCTATGTATTGTAGAAGCGACGGCCGTGCAGCCCGAGGGGCGGATCAGCTATGCCGATCTGGGATTATGGAATGATCGGCAGGCGGAGCAGATCAAGACGTTGCTGACCAAAGTCAAATCCATCTCGCCTATACCATTTGGTATTCAGCTGGCGCATGCCGGCCGTAAAGCCTCTACTGACAAGCCCTGGTCAGGCCGAGGGCAGTTCAAGCCCGATGAACCGCATGGCTGGCAAACCGTATCTGCCAGTAGTATTCCTTTTCAGGCAGATGAGCATCCTCCTAAAGCACTGAGCGAGCTGGAAATCCAGCAGGTCATTTCTGACTTTGCACACAGTGCCAAACGTGCCGTAGACGCTGGATTTGATCTGGTTGAGTTACATGCTGCGCATGGTTATTTATTGCATCAATTTCTGTCTCCACTGTCGAATCAGCGTACAGATCAATATGGTGGTTCATTGGAAAATCGTATGCGTTTGACTCTAGAAGTGTTCCAGGCGATGAAAGCAGTCGTTCCGGCAGGCTATCCGGTGGGTGTGCGTATTTCAGCAACAGACTGGATTGAAGAAGAGCCAAGCTGGGATATTAATGCTTCTATTGAACTATCTAAAGCTTTGGAAGCTCTGGGAGCTGCCTATATTCATGTGTCCAGCGCAGGCCTGCATATAGCGCAAAAAATCGATATAAAACCAAGTTATCAGGTGCCTTTTGCAGCAGCAATTAAGCCCCAAGTCCAGATTCCGGTGATTACTGTGGGGCTGATTACTGATGCTGAACAGGCTGAGGAGATTTTACAGAAGGATCAGGCCGATGCCATCGCGATTGCCCGGGCCATTTTATATGATCCACACTGGCCTTGGCATGCAGCTGCCCAATTGAAACAGGAAATTAAAATTTCACCCCAATATTTACGTTCTGCACCTCATGGGCTAAATGGTTTATTTAAGCCTTTTTAAAGCCTGTTTCCCCGTACCAGGGCCTATAATCATGCTTCATTTGCAACAGGTTTTTTCATATGATCTTTTCGGTCATTGTACCCATCTTTCTCTTGGTGGGGTTGGGCTACCTCAGTGTGAAATGTCAAATCTTAAAAAAAGAACAGGTTGATACAGTCGGCGCTTTTGTTATTAAAGTGGCTTTGCCCTTGCTGTTCTTTCAAGTTCTGTCTTCTAAAGACCTGCATGAAATCTGGTATTTTGAATACTTTATGGTCTATAGCACGGTTACTTTAGTGCTGTATGCGACCGGTTTCTGGATAATGCGTTGTCATTTCCAGAATAGTTTTTCACATAGTGCGATTTTGTCTCTGGGTTCAGCCATGTCCAATACCGGGCTGATCGGGACGGCTATGCTGACCTTGCTGGTCGGACCACAGGCCCTGACCTATACTTCTCTGGTCGTTATTATTGAAAGCATGCTGCTGCTTCCTATGGTACTGGTATTGGCGGCAATGGGTAGTCAGCAGCAATCCAATCTGGGTGGTATTTTTAAAAGTACCATCTTGCCGCTTTTTAAAAACCCCTTATTTGTCGGAGTCATACTGGGCATCAGCTGTGCCGTATTCGAGATCCGGGTGCCGGTTTATCTTGATCAGGTTTTTGCCATGATAGGACAAACCGCTTCACCGCTGGCACTCTTTGTGATTGGCGGCGGAATTGTGGGTGCCAGTTTGAAATATGTAAATGTAGAAAGTTGTTATCTGGTGTTTTCCAGCAATATCCTGATGCCTTTACTGATGTATCTGGGGCTCAGCCAGTTGACCAGCTTAAGTCAGGAAATGATCTATGCAGGGACCCTGATTGCAGCCCTGCCGATGCCCACCTTGTATGGCATGTTGGGGCAGGCTTATGGGTTAAAGGAACGGACTTTAACTCCCTTATTGATGAGTACTATTGCAGGTTTTATTGTCGCCAGTGGACTGATTACCTTATGGTGGAGCTAAAAGCTGATATTCAAGAAAACGTCCGCATCAAAAAAGCTCCTGTTGGAGCTTTTTTCAGAACTGAAGAAAAAGGGATTAGCTTTTTTTCGCCGGTGCTTTTTTCTGCTCCGCAATCATTTTATCCACTGTGGCCAAGGACTCTTTGGCTTGTGGAATATTTTCCTTTGCCAGTGCCGCAAAGATTTTTTTCGCTTCAGGCAGGTTTTGCGGCACGATGCTGCCATTGGCAAACATGTTGGCCACTGCCATCAGGGCAGGGATATAGCCTTTTTTAGCCAGATCCTGAATACTGCTCAGCCCTTGCTGAACCGGCTTTTCATCTTTATTTTTAAAACCCAGACTGATGTCATATAATGCCTTGGCATGAATTGCCTGCAAATTACCTTTATTCAGCAGAGGCTGTAATTTTTGCAGGGCACTTTTGTCAGAGGCGGGTTTACCTTCTGCAAACAGCAGCACAGCCAGATCAATGGTCGCATCATCAAAATTTGCAGCTGATGCTTTTTCTAAATGCTGTTTGGCTTTGGTCAGATCCTGTTTTAAGCCTAAGGTGCCAGCAGCATAGTTTTTTCCAAGGACATAGTTCGCAACCGGATAGCCTTTGCTGGCAGCCTGTTCATAGAGCTGAACGGCCTTTTTCTCGTCTTTGACAGTCCCTTGGCCAGATTGTGTTAAATAGCCTAAGTTGTATATGGCCTGAGCATTTCCCTGACTCGCCAGCTTGTTTAAGGCCTCATAGGCGCCCTTAAAATTATTGGCTTTAACCATTTCTTCAATTTTAGTAAATTGTGGATCAACTGGAACAGCAGCAGTATTGGCCAGCGTGAATTGTGCAGAAACTGCAAGAATTGCAGCGAGTACTAACTTTTTCTTCATGGTTCCTATAACCTTAATATTTTTTACACCTGATTCCATGGTGTGGTTTTAATCATTGTCCTTCCATCATAAAAGGATTTTGGACTTTGTAAATAAGGAATTTGTCACGAAATAAAAAACAGTTGTTTGACTGGTAAATAATTTAAAATTAGGCATTAATCTGTATTTTTAGCATCAATTATACATCGATTTTATCTTTAAAGTCTGCAGATATTCCCTGAATACACAGTTAAAAAACAAGATTAAACGAGAAACAGAAACTAAAAAGCCAAGCGTAGGGGCTTGGCTTTTTGGATGAGTTTTAAAATAAAAGTACTTACTGCGGACGCGCCACATCGCCACTTAAGCTTTCAGGTAAATCTAAAACCGTCACATCCAGTTCAGTCAAAGCTTCAGGGCGGGCAACCACCAGTGCAATATAGCCATTTTCACATGTGGTACTGTTGACCACCTGAACACCTCGATTTAACTGTTCAGCTTGTGCAGGCGCAGGGCCTGTACCTTGAATGAGATGCAACCAGGCTTTTGGTTTGGCTTTAAACCACAGGCGTGCCACCACTTCCTGACCTAAATAGCACCCTTTGTCGTAATTCACCCCTTCACGCTGATGCAGACGCAATTCCTGCGGCTGAAACTCTCCGGCAATATCTGCTTCAATCCAAGCTTGTCCGGCTCGAATAGCTTGCTGTTTCCACAGGGCAATATCAGCTTCAGCTGGGGAAAATTCGGTATGCTCACCATGTAAAGTCGGATAAACTGTGCCGACTTCTTCCAGTTTCATTTTTGAAAAAGCCCCGAATTTTTTAATATGTTTGGCAAATTCTTCGGCTTGGTCTTGGGTGGTGACAATTTCAAAGCTTTCTGAATTGATTTTCTTTAGCCATAACCCAAACTGAATACGCCCTTTTAAGCTACAGATGGCAGTATAACGCGTCTGGTTTTCGGCTAATGCTTCAGTATTTAAAGTCACTTGACCCTGAAGGAATTTTTGCGCATCTACACCATTTAGAGTGAAGAGTATAAAAGCAGTAGATGTTGCCATGTTTAGCCTCTGGGTATAGTTTCACAAATCATTAATCTTGATATTTTGCAACATACAAGGCAGATAGGCAAACAAAAAGCCCATATTGCTCTAGGCTGAATAAAACTTGTAAAACTGCTCATTAATGAACACGGTTGGGCCTGGGATCTGCGGTCATAGGCAAGCTCATAGGAGGTGAGGGCAGTTTGCGGTTACAGTCAAATGTGTCAACGCAGATCCGCATAATTTCCATCATGCCCCGAGCTTCATGATCTAAAAGATGCAAAAACAGAAAGTATGAGGTAATTGATCGATAGTTAAACCATCGTAGGCAGTTGTCGTGACAGGAAGAAATTTAAGCTGATCGAAATCATTTTTTTCAGTTTCTGGTCCGACATTGTGAACAGGCTGCAATAGTTTATTGGACCATTCTTTGAGGATTAGGCCCAAGACATCACGAACGCCGGCTCAAGATGTGTGAGTGGCTAATCCCCGGAGTTAGGATTATTCAGTTCGGCATAATCTTCTATCCGATACAACCATTTGAGGTGGTCTTGGTTGATGTATTGGTGGTATCTGCACAAACGTATTGAATTTTTTGAACACTAGAATTTTTTCACTGGAAGTATGAGCGTGGTTTTATCTTGCCACAGAATAACTATACGGCCCGAAGCCGCCAGTTCGCCATTTTCATTTTTTGAAGGCTGGAAATACTACGATAAATACAAAAAACATCGATTTTATAATAGATCTCTTTCATATTTATAATAGATCTCTTTCATAAATCAAAAAACGATCTACTTTTTGCTGCTTATTTGTACCGAAGAATTTTCAATATTCATGCATAATCTGTGGATGGAATACATCGATTCAAAGAAGCTTTCTGAAACCCAGTTCAAGCGATACACCGGCATCTCATGGTCAACCTTTGATTTAATGGTTGAGCAATTGAAGAAACATGTCCCTGCCAAAGGCAGACCGCCCAAGTTAAGCCTGGAAGACCAGGTTCTGCTCTGTCTAAGCTATTGGCGGGAATACC
>NZ_JAMXXZ010000020.1:0-49727 GCF_024129285.1 Acinetobacter sp. S4397-1 | reverse complement strand
ATCGAGGCAAAAGACTGGGATTAAGATTCAATTTAATTGCGGGAATCTATAACTTGGAGCTGAGTAAAAAATGACTTATGAAAGAAATCTATTATAAGAATAAAAAATATTTCTGTAAATTTTCATAAGAACAATAATATTGAAAAAAATGATGATGGATTTCCTGTTACGTCTCTTCCATATAACTCAAAGGATCATTTAAAATGTATTTTAGAAAATAATAAAAATAGTTGTAGTAAGGTTGAATTAATTAATATTATAGAATTATCCAAAGTTTATAACTTTTTAGATGATAGTTTTGGTGCGTCTGTAGTATTACCTAAATCAAATAATGGATTGTTGATAATAGTTTCACCATTTTCCGAAGAAAGTGGAGAAAAATTTATTAACTTGGCTTTAGTAAATAGTCTAGGCGTAGTGAAAAATATTACTTTAAATGCTTCAAAAAATATTATTATTAATAATAATCATGAGGTGTTTTTTTACAAGGAGAATAATAAGTCTAAAGTTTTATTAAAATAAAGAAAATATTTAACCCGAATCCTGGTTATATGAATGATCTTCTAGCAGAATACCCCACGACCTACAAGGATTGAGCCTAGAAGTCCTGTACTAAACAGCGAATCCAAGAAATATCAAAAACTCCCCAAGTGTTCCATTTTCCACTCGTCATACGCCTCGATGGGATACCTAGATGCTTCATCTCTAACGTAGCCCGATTGGAGAAGTGGAGTGCTTGAAAATGGCTATAGGGAGGAAACTAGTTTGGATTATAGTTACTTATTCTTGATTTTAGACCACAAGACTATTGAATTGATGGACCACAAGATGAACCAAGAAAAGAATGCACTGGAAAACTATAGATAATAAAAAACCCCATAAATCTAAGACTTACGAGGTTTAATAATGGTGCCGGCACACGGATTCGAACTGTGGACCTACTGATTACAAGTCAGTTGCTCTACCAACTGAGCTATGCCGGCGATGTGGAGTGCATTCTACAGATTTTTTGGGTGGGTGCAAGCCAAAAAATAACCGGTTAATCTTTCAAAAAAGCGATGTGGAGTTGAGAGTAATCTGCAAGATAAGCGGTCATCATACTTTAAGCGGTAAATCGCCCATTTTTTATTATGGGCGAAGCTGAAATGAACTGGAAATAGATCACGGGGTGTAGCTAAAAAACTATTTATGTTTCAGGATTTGGGCGAGATCTTGTGCGCATTCCTCTAAAGTAAAGGCCATATCGAACTGCATTTGAGGTTTGAGTTCTTGAGCGAGGCTTCTCCACTGTTCGATAAGTTTGAGGGCTTTTTGAATTTTATGTTTGTTAATATCCTTGGCGATAGTCGGGGTATAACCACCACGTTTTGCATTTTTGATTTGTTTTATATAGTTTGCGCTGTTATTCATGTTCGCTCTCCGAATAGCAGTGTATCTACTTTTAACTTTGAGTTGAAATGGTGTACTTCGATCTAAGGTCTTTTTATTCTGGTCTTAGTTTTTCTCTCCTTTTTTAAATATCCTGAACGAACCATAACATAGCTTTAATGACAATAAAATGAAGCGATTATTGTGCCAATTTTTGATGGGTTAATATAAATAAATTAAAGCAGAACACAATATTAAAGAAACGCAGGGTTTTTTTCGATAGTCGCTCTGAGCAGCTATGAACTTCTGGAAAGGGAGAGTGTGTAAGGAGAATGATGATAAAAATAATACGATTTTTTATTTTTAAGACAAAAAAATCCGAATCATGTGATTCGGATTTTAAAATTCTGGCGGTGAGAGAGGGATTCGAACCCTCGATACGCTATTAACGTATACACACTTTCCAGGCGTGCTCCTTCAGCCACTCGGACACCTCACCATGGCCGAGGATAATATCGAAAAAAAGCGCTGCTGCCAAGCTGAAACAATTGATTTGCAGAAAAACTTTTAACGTAATGCTATGATTTGCAAAAATGCTTGTTTAAAACGAAGACAATATATGCAAAGTACAGCAGAAAAAGCAGCTCTTCCCGTGATTACGCTGGCTGCACTTGGGGTCGTTTTTGGAGATATTGGTACCAGCCCTCTATACGCACTGCGCCAATGTTTCCTCACAGCACATCTTGCGATCAGTGAAGCCTCTGTGCTTGGCATTCTGTCCCTGATTTTCTGGTGCATGATGCTGACCATCAGCTTTAAATATGTCACGATTATCATGCGTGCCGATAATAATGGCGAAGGCGGCATCATGTCGCTACTGGCTTTAAATCTGCGCACCACACGAATTGCAGATCAGAAGAAAATTTTTCTAATTGCATTGGGGTTTATCGGGGCCTCGCTGTTTTTTGGAGATGGCATTATCACGCCAGCCATCTCGGTGCTTTCCGCCATTGAAGGCCTGAGTATTGCCACGCCTATCTTTGACCGCTGGCTGATGCCGCTATCGATCGGGATTCTGGCCGGGCTGTTTATGCTGCAACGCCATGGTACAGGCACCATGGGGAAATTTTTTGGCCCCTTGACTTTGCTCTGGTTCCTGTCGATTGGGGCTTTCGGTCTGTGGAGTATTGCCCAGACGCCATTTGTACTTTCGATGGTGAATCCTTATTGGGCTTTTCACTTTGTTGTGGATCAGCCCTATGTGGCATTTCTTACCATGGGCGCGGTGATTCTGACCATGACTGGGGGTGAAGCAATCTATGCCGATATGGGCCATTTTGGCCGCTTGCCGATTCGTATGGCCTGGTTTGTGATTGTTTTACCTTGCCTGCTGCTGAACTATGCTGGACAGGGTGCGTTGTTATTACGTCAACCAGAAGCGTTAGCCAATCCTTTTTATATGCTGATCCCGGACTGGGCACTTTATCCAATGATTGGACTCGCCACTGCGGCAGCGGTGATTGCATCTCAGGCTGTGATTACCGGGGTGTTCTCCATGGTCAATCAGGCGATTCAGCTGCGTTATTTACCGCGTCTGAGTGTGAAGCATACTTCGGCGGTAGAGCGTGGCCAGATTTATCTGCCTTTTATTAACTGGATGCTGTTTATCTCGGTGTTAATCCTGATCTTGCTGTTTGAAAACAGTGCCAATCTGGCCAGTGCCTATGGTGTGGCAGTCACCATGACCATGCTTTGCGGGACTATTCTGATTAGTATTTTGGCCTATGGATTCTGGCGCTGGCCAGTCTGGAAAGTCATACTCTTTGCTGCTCCATTTTTAACGCTTGACCTGATTTTTGTTGCCTCTACCTCCTTAAAAATTGCTGCGGGAGGCTGGGTGCCGATTCTGATTGGTGCGGTGCTGTTTACCATTTTAATGACCTGGAAAGATGGGCGTGCACTGGTACTCAACCGTCTGGAGCAGGATGCCTTGCCAATCGAACTGTTTATCAAAAGTATTTCGATGGGAGATGCGACCAAGTTTGTTCCGGGTGAAGCCATTTTCCTGACCGGAACCCCGAGCATTGTTCCGCATGCCATGTTACATAACATCAAGCACAACAAGGTGCTGCATGAACGCAATATTCTGGTGACCGTGATTACCCGGGATATCCCTTTTGTGGCGAAAAAAGATCGCATTCAGGTCGAAACGCTTAGCAAGCATTTTTATCGGGTCTATATGTATTATGGTTTTAAAGACCAGCCGAATATTCCGGAGGCTTTGCAACAAGCCTATGCCGAATGGGGTTTTGAATATGATCTGATGCAGATCAGCTTCTTTATTTCACGGGAGCGGATTATGCATACGGTAGGGGATGGCATGGCCACATGGCGAGAAAAGCTGTTTGTTTCCATGCAGCGTAATACCAGTCCGGTCAGTGACTTTTACCAGATTCCCCCTAATCGGGTAGTAGAGTTAGGTAGTCAGATCGAAATGTAAAATTAAATAGAGGCCCTAGAGGCCATAAAAAAACCAGAACTGTATTCTGGTTTTTTTTATGCAAGACACGTTCGGAATAGCTGAATCAGGCATCCTTCATAGAATTATTGTGCTGGTTCTACTACTGCGGGCATATCAGGTGTCGCATTTATTGCAGCCTCAGCCATAGGAGCAGTCTCGGGCTGTGCTGAAATGTCAGCAGGAGCCGCTATGGCAGCCGCTTCAGGACTTGCTGGCTGTGGCTGTTCAGGGTTCATGCCGGGTGCAGTTTCAAGCTGGTTAGGCATGGTGTGAGGATGGTTGGCGTTTGGATCGGCCATCGGTGCCTCGGAAGAAGTGGCTGGCATCGGTTGCTGTGCAGGCTGTGCTGGTACAGGCTGATTGACCAGGCGCACCTGCCCTGAATTGACCAGGCTTTCTAAAGAGCCTTGCTGGCCGTTGACGGTGGTACTAATTTTGGCTTTAGCTAGGCTTTCCAGAGTTTCACCTGGCTGTACAGGTGGCTCGGCAAAAGCAGCCGCACTTAGGACACTGGTAAATAAGCCCACACCTAAAATTTGAGTTAATTTGGAATTCATGCAGACTCCATGATTGTACGTAATTTAAATAGCTTTATACTGTTGCATAGTCATTCTTTTGCCGCAATGAAAGCTACTGAATACTCAGAAAACCCTATTTAAAAACCATCAAAAAATAGACAATCTGTTACAGGAAAGACCTGAATGAGCGGGGTTTGTTTAATTGTTAGGCGAATAACAGGGGCGAGATATACTTCATATACACAGCTTGTTAAGCTCGCCAAAAATCAATATTGATCGGAAAATAGCAGTTGTCAGCATGGCCAAGAAGCAATCTAAACCGAAGAGTGGTGTAACTCCGTTGTTAAAAGGAAATAGTGTCAAAATCATCTTGGGTGTAGTGGCCTCGGTCAGTTTTGCGATTGCATTTGGTCAAGAAAGGCTGGGTCAGTGGGTGTCTTTGGGAACGACGTCAAACTCATCTTGCCTGGCACAGTTTTATTATGATGCTCCACCTTATCTGATGAAAGACAGTCTGAAAAAAGACAGTTATTCACTGTGTTTTAATGGCTTTAATGTTGGATATTCAGGGGTGTCGAAAACTCCGCTCTGGGTGGCAGAGGTTTTAACGCCAGCACGGCTGAGCCAAAAAATTCCGCGTGAAGACAGCTTCCATGAAGAAGGACGTGTGAAGGCAGTACATCGCGCGACGCTGGCGGATTATCGTGGTTCAGGCTATGATCGCGGGCATATGGCGCCTAATGCGGATATGCCAACCAAGGCAGCCCAGTATGACAGTTTTTCGCTGGCCAATATGGTGCCGCAAGCCCCTAAAAATAATCAGCAGGTCTGGCGTGAACTGGAAGAGGCAACCCGGGCAATAGTCACGCGACAAAAGCAGGATGTGTATGTGATTACTGGTCCGGTCTTTGCTGCGAAAAAACTGAAAACCATTGGTAATGGCGTCATTGTGCCAACCGCCGTCTATAAAGCGATTTATATGCCAAAAACCGGGGCGATCGGGGCGTATTATGCGCCAAACGATAATTCACAAATGGTTCGAGTTGTGAGTGTCTGCTATCTGGAAGAAAAGCTGGGAATTAACCTGTTCCCGCAGTTAACCGAAGAGCAAAAACGTAATACCTACCATTTACCGTTGACGGCCAGAGCTGTGAAAGCCAACCAGAAGATTGCCTATTCCCACTGGGATGCAGAAAGCCAGTGTGCCGAAGGCGTGTCCAAGGAAAACTTGCAGGCCTTGCAGCGTGAATTTAAAGCGGTGACCAGCGATAGCCCGACGCAAAATAGAAACACCGCTGCAAGCAATACGACAGAAAGCAATACTCAGACGGCTTTGATCAGCCAGTTGACCGAAGCGATTCTTCAGTTCATTCTGCAACTGCTGAAATAGACTTGCTGTAAAAAGCCTGATTCGGGTAGCATGCAGAGAGTACTTTAGAATAAGCAGATAGGATGGGGCCACTATGTTTAAAGCCTATAAAGATGGCAATGAGTCGCATGCCATTCATGATCTGACAGTTGAAAATGATCTGGACTGTGTCAGCCTGTATGGTAATTTGCAAATTACCAAAGACCAGGCTGGACTCAAGGCTGCCAAAGTCTTGCAGGCGCTGCTGGATGATATTGTTCAGGAACTGGAAAATACCCCTGATTTACCAGAAAAAATTGAGCATGATGATGCTCATGAAATCGAGAATCCGTTTTTATAAAGAAGTAAACCAGGATCTGGTTAAGGTCGCCTCTAAACTTTTCAGAAAAACTGAAGCTGCGACTGGGCTGTGATCGATATTTTTGCTTGAATCCTGAATTTTTCCTTTTTTTAGCGCAGCATCCTCTTATCTACGCTGCTATTTTGCACTGGCTAAATAATTAGAACGCCATTGCTGCGGGGTCTGCGCCGTCCAGTGCTTGAAGGCACGCTGAAAAGCACTCTGTTCAGAATAGCCAAGCAGCAGGGCAATTTCTTGCAGGCTCAAGCGTGAGTCCTTTAAATATTGCTGGGCCATCATGCAGCGGATTTCCTGCATGCGCTGCTGGTAGGTTTTCCCCTGCTGCTGCAAATAACGCTGTAATTTGCGTACGGACAGGTTCATCTGCCGGGCAATTGCCTCAATCTGAAACATGTTTTTTTGCAGGCCAGCCAGTATGGCTTGCTGTAAACGTTGGTCCATATCGGTGGCATGAGGTAATTTTTCTAACAGGGCCTCAGCTTGCTGTTTAAGCAGTTCCTGCAAGGTCTGATCACCTTGCCGCAGAGGCCGGGACAGCTCTGAAACTGTCAGTTGAATCTGGGCTTTATCCTGATTAAAACGTACCTTGGCGCGGAAATACTGCTCGTAAATCATAGTGTTTTTGGGTGGAGAGCGTTTGAAATGAACCTCATGCAGCCGAATATCATGGATATCCAGAATCGATTTGAGAAATTCCATTAACAGGGCAATCGCGACTTCATCAGTGATCTGGGAGGACAGGTTAAAGGGGATATCGTCCCAGCCAATGCTGAGGATCTCATTATGGATAGATATCTGCAAAGGTGTCCCGTCATAGATCAGACGGTGATAATCATGATAACGCATGAGCGCATCGCTCAGGGTTTCACAGGACAGGGCAATATAGGCCAGTATGCCTAAATATTTTGGTTGTACGAGTGCGGCAATTTCCAGGCCGAGTGCTGGGCGCTGCAACTGTTGTTCCAAGGTAGTTAACAGATCATGCCAGATGACATAATCAAAACGTTCCAGTGGCTGAACATCCAGCAATTTTTGTGGTGGCTTCAACTGATATTTATTATAAAAAGCCAGCAGCAAATGACCTAAACCACCATAGACTGAACCCGCATAATCTTTCTGAGTCTGCATGTTTAAAGTTTTTAGTATTTTGTCGTATTTTGTCAATCATATTGAAGTTTAGGGTCAATATCTAGTCTTTTACTTGATCTATAGTAGAAAGAAAAAGGAGAGTCTGATCATGTGGAAAGGTTTTTTGACAGGACTGGTCGTGGCCAATGGTTTTGAGTGGTTTGCCCATAAATATATATTGCATGGAACCCATAGAGCAGGGCAGGCACGTTATAGCCCGGTCCCGGAAAGTATGCGTTCACATTGGGAGCATCATCGTGAAGTGCGTAAAACGGAATTCTCGGATATTGGTTATGTAGAGGGCTACAAGAACTGGCGTACCCGTAATGAAATCGGTTCGCTGGTGGTGGTGGCCAGTGTTTTTGGACTTGTATTTTATCCTGTGTCCAAAGGAATGGTTCTGGCGACTTTGTATAGTGCGGGCAACTATTATTATATTCACCGCCGCGCCCATCTGGAGCCAGAATGGGCCAGAAAAAAAATTCCTTGGCATTATGACCACCATATGAACAGTAATCAGGATGCCAACTGGTGCGTGACCAAACCCTGGTTTGATTATCTGCTGGGTACCCGGGTCATTTCATCACCCGATTTGCAGGAAAAAAATCCTCTGGGTATTGCACTGCCTGAAGCCTTATCCACTCATTTGACCAGTCTGGCCAACCGTTATTTTCCGGCTAAATGGGCCAAAGTGCGAGACCAACTGCAATAACATCAACATCTAAGTGATGGGTATATAAAATAACAAGCAGTTCTCACTTTTGAGGTGGCGTCGTGTTTTGTCAATAAATAGGGGATCTATTGTCAATATTGTGCTGGAAAATTAACCTATATTGGTGCCTGTCGATCTGCTTGATCTCTCCGGTAGGCACGGAGATAGATGAAGCAGGAGGTAGATGAGATACCAAGTGCTGTAGTTATTCTTGGTTTTATAGGGAGTCGTCAGACTCCTTTTTTTTAGCTGAAATGTGTACTGTTTCAGCCTAATAAGCAAAAAAAGAGCGCCATTCTACGCTCTTTTTTATTGGCTTGATTCTTGAATCAAGCAGATCACAGGCGCATTTCAATGCCCTGGGCGGCCATATAAGCTTTGGCTTCCGGAATGGTGTGCTGGCCAAAGTGGAAAATTGAAGCCGCAAGTACCGCATCTGCTCCGCCGTGAATAATACCGTCTGCCAGATGCTGTAAGCTGCCTACTCCACCTGAAGCAATGGTGGGAACCGTGACCCGGTCATTGATGGCACGCATGAGAGGAATATCATAGCCGGCTTTGGTTCCATCGGCATCCATTGAGGTAATCAGCAGTTCACCTGCGCCATAACTGGCCATTTTTTCGGCCCATTGCAGTGCATCGATACCGGTCGGTTTACGACCACCGTGGGTGAAAATTTCCCATTTGTTTTCACCAGTTCTTTTGGCATCAATCGCCACCACAATACACTGGGCGCCGAAACGTTGCGAGGCTTCCTGAACAAACTCCGGATTAAAGACCGCAGCCGAGTTGATACTGACTTTATCTGCACCGGCATTGAGCAGCAGGCGGATATCTTCGACCTTGCGTACGCCACCACCGACGGTTAACGGCACAAAAACCGATTCAGCCATACGTTCCACTGTACGATAAGTCGTGTCACGTCCATGATGTGTAGCAGTAATATCAAGGAAAGTGATTTCATCGGCACCCTGTTCATTATAACGGCGTGCCACTTCGACCGGGTCACCTGCATCACGGATATCAAGGAACTGAACACCCTTGACCACGCGACCGTTATCAACGTCCAGACAAGGAATAATACGTTTAGCTAGCATAAATTTTTCCAATTATTACAGCCGATTATGAAACTCACCCACGCAAGCGCTACACCTTGGCAGATGGAAACGGTATTCTAGCAAAAATATGTAGGTTTTTTCGCAGGTTTTCTATGTCGGTTTATACCACTTTGACTTTAAAGGAAGTTCAGGAGTTTGCAGCACCGTATGGACTGAAGGTGATCGACCTGATTCCTATTCAGGCAGGCATTCAAAACACCAACTATTTTCTGGTCTGCGAAAACCGGCAATATGTCCTGACCATCTTTGAAGAACTGGATGACAAGGCGGCAGGAGAACTGGTGCCTGTACTGGAATGTTTGGGGCAGGCTGGACTGGCGGTACCA
Source organism: Acinetobacter sp. S4397-1 (assembly GCF_024129285.1). Lineage (NCBI taxonomy): Bacteria > Pseudomonadati > Pseudomonadota > Gammaproteobacteria > Moraxellales > Moraxellaceae > Acinetobacter > Acinetobacter sp. S4397-1. The sequence continues at coordinate 40,306 of NZ_JAMXXZ010000020.1, read as the reverse complement.
GTTCCCTTATTTCACTCTGGCAAAGCGATTCACCGTATCAAGAATAAACCGGCCCAGATTGCACCGCGTCTGATGGGGGAGCATCCAATATCGCCTACCGTGGCTCAGGTTGAGGCGATTGCAGTGGCGCAGGCACAAATGCATATGGCCTTGCAAAACTTCGAACTGGAGCGCGCCTTTGTACGTGACCATGCCTATTGGTATGGTGTGGCGCTGGATCTCAAGTCCAGTTTAAGTCCGGCAGACAAGGTGTTACTAGGCAAACTTTTAGGTTTGTATGATGCTTTGACTGCGGTCTATCCAGACCGTCCACGCGGCTTTATCCATTCCGACCTGTTTCGTGACAATACCTTATTCCAAGGTGACGAGCTGAAGGGAATTCTGGATTTTTATGAGCTGAATAAAGACGAATTCCTGTTTGATATCGCGATTACCCTAAATGATTTCTGTAGCAATTATCCCGATGTTACTTTAAACGAAGAGAAGGCCCTGGCTTTTCTCACTGCCTATGAAGGTGTCCGTCCTTTAACTGAAGGTGAAAAAGCCTGTCTGGAGCTGTATCTGGCCATGGCAGCCGGACGTTTCTGGATGATGCGTTTACAGGTGGCCCAGAAGAATACAACCGAGGGACGTAGCGGGGTAGATATTTTGCAAAAAAATCCAATCGAGATGCGTAATATGCTGATTGAACGTTTAAAGTTTGTCACTGCTTAAATTGATATAGAAAAGGATGGGGCACATGCGTGATCAGGGGCGTCTGGTGGAATGGTTTGATGATAAGGGCTATGGTTTTATTCAGCCCAATGATCAGGCCAAAGACCGCGTGTTTTTGCATATCAAGGATTTTGCACGCCCGGGACCGCGTCCAATTGTTGGCTGTGCACTGGATTATCTGGTAATTCTGGATGAGCGTGGACGTTATCGCGCCCAGCAGGTGATGTACCTAAAAGCCTCTCAAGCCCGAACAGCGTCTGCACGCAAGCCAGCAGCGACCACAGCGCCTTCTCAAAAATTACAGCGGATGCAGATTGCTTGTGTGGTTTATATTCTGGTATTGGCAGGGCTGACTCTGGCCGGTCTGCTCAGTGGTTTGGTATTGTTGTTCATCAGCCTGATCAATGCCCTGAGCTATTGGCTCTATGCTCAGGATAAGGAAGCTGCGCAACTCGGTAATCGCCGTATTCCGGAAAATACCTTGCATCTGGTGGCCTTTTTAGGCGGATGGCCGGCTGCCTGGCTGGCACAGCAAAAATTAAGGCACAAAACACAAAAACAACCTTTTAGGCAGATTTATTTTTGTACCATAGCCTTTAATATTATTTTAATGGTATGGCTGATTTCTCCCTTGAATAGTTTGAATATCTAGGAGCAGCCTCGGGAGCATGATGAACTACTCTATTGATAAAGATCCGAATCGAAGCCTAACCCTGATTCTGTATATTTTATATATTGTGGCGATTTTTAGCGCGGGCTTGCTGGCAATCATTGCCCTGGTGATTAACTATGTAAAACGTTCTGCGGTGCGCGGGACAATTTTTGAAAGTCATTTTACCTGGCAAATCCGCACTTTCTGGTGGTATCTGATCTGGAATATCATCGCTTTCATTCCTTTCCTGCTGTTGTTCTTTACCCATGACGATCCGGATCTCTTTACCGGTGTGGCTTTGGGCGCTTCAGCTTTTTGTATTGCCGTCATTGGTTTGTCCTGGATCTGGATTGTCTATCGGGCGATTCGCGGCATTATGCGCCTGAATGATAACCAGCCCATGTATCGTGCTGAACAGTGAACTTCTGGATTGAACTTTTAAATGAAAGCATATTTTTATTGTATTCAGGTTTGCACCTTCTGCTCTTGAGCGGGCTGAGATGCAGCTCAAGTGCAGAAGGCTGGCTATCCCAGCTTTTCCTTTTTTATTTTTCTGAGGAATTGGGGTTTCCATTCACTGGCAATGACACCTAGTACCACCATCAGCCCACCCAGCAGGGCCAGTGCGGGCAGGCGTTCTCCGGCCAGACGGCCAAACAGGCCGGCCCAGATCGGCTCTCCAGCATAAATGATGGCTGCCTGAGACGGATCTACCCGCCGCTGGGCCCAGTTCATAACTAGCTGTATACACGCACTGGCTATTCCCAGCGCGACTAAAATACCAGCCAGATGCCAGTGAAACACTGGCAGGCGGGACTCTCCAAGCCAAGGTGCAACCAGAAAGCAGAATAGGGAGGCAAAAAACAGTTGCAGTACAGTCACCCGCCGTACATTCACCTGTTCGGCAAAATGGCTGATAAAAATAATTTCCAAAGCAATTGCAAATGAACCAAGCAGGGTCAGGATCTGGCCAAAATTCAGCTGAATTGCACCCCAGCCATTTCCGGTTAAAAACACCAGTCCCACAAAGGCCAACAGAACACCTACCCAGGTCATCACCTGCGGTTTTTTACCGAAGAGCAGCCAGAGCAGCAAAGGAACCAGAGGAACATACAGGGCAGTCAAAAAGGCCGACTCGCTACTGCTAATGCTCTGTAGCCCCACCGTCTGGGTGGCATACCCTATAGCAATCACCGCGCCAATTACCGCACCGGCCCATACTTCTTTTAGCGTCATGCCCCGAAGATGCTGAAGTGAGATCAAACTTACCGCAATCGCAGCTGCCGCAAAACGCAAGCCCACAAACAGCACTGGACTGCTAAAATTCAGGCCGTATTGTACGGTAATAAAACTGCCACCCCAGATGATCGTGATCAGGACCAGGGCGATTTGAGGCGCTTTGGCTGTCCAGCCAGAGCGGAGATGATAAACAGATGTAGACATGGGAAGGAAATCAAAAAATAGGACAATAAAAAAAGAGGCCCGCAGACCTCTTTCTTCAGCAGTGACGTATTATAGCGCTTCCTGCTCATCCAGCAATAATTGTGCTTCACGCAGGCTTAAAGTCCCTTCATAAATCGCACGGCCGGTAATTGCACCTAGAATACCTGGTTGATCTTTCAGCTGACGTACATCATCCATATTGGTGACCCCACCTGAAGCAATCACAGGCAACCCTGAATATTGTGCCAGAGTGGCGGTCTGCTCGATGTTTACACCCTGCATCATGCCATCACGGGCAATATCGGTATAGACAATGCTAGATACGCCGGCATCTGCAAAACGTTTGGCCAGATCAGTGGCTTTGACATCGGTAATATTGGCCCAGCCATCGGTTGCCACCATGCCATTCATGGCATCAATACCGACAATGATATGTCCAGCGAATTTCTTGCATGCTTCTTCGACGAACTCAGGCTCCTGAACCGCTTTGGTGCCGATAATTACAAATGACACACCTGCTTCCAGATAATGCTCAATCGTTTCCAGCGAACGGATTCCGCCACCAATCTGGATAGGCAGCTCAGGTTGAGACCTGACAATAGCTTCGACCACCGGCTTATGCACCGGTGTACCTGCAAAGGCACCGTTAAGATCTACCAGATGCAGACGGCGAGCACCTTCATTGACCCAATGCTGTGCTGTTGCAACCGGATCATCAGAAAATACGGTATCGTCTTCCATACGACCTTGTTTTAAGCGGACACATTTGCCATCTTTCAGGTCAATTGCCGGGATGATCAGCATGCTTTCGCTCCTTGCTTAATCTTTAGAATGAATTTGTATCAGCTCATCTTAGCAAATAAAGTCACAATTTCTAACTGATAAAGCGTATGAAAAGAGAAAACCTGTCCGAAGATAAGGGAGAGTTCTGTAATTTATTTCCATTATTTTAGTGATTTATATAGAGAGTGGTTTTCTGGCTGGCTGAATTTAACAGGGCAATTCCACAGGCACGCTGATTTTCATTGACCGGACTTTATTGGCTATTTTAGCTGCTGTTGGGCGTTCAAGTATTGTGGGGTATTGAAAAAATAGAATGCTGAAAATACAGAGCACAGCTAAAGAGCGAATAACCTTTTTAAACAGCTACATTGTGGAGTTCGGCCGGATTTTGGGTTTGAGTGAGGTACCAGGAAGGTCTTTGGGTAATAATCCCCGCGCCAGTAGTTCTTCAAACACTAGACGCGGTGCATAGGCATCGGCTGTCGCATAGCTGATCTGGGCCGGACTGAGATGTTTTGTGGCCCAGTTTGAGGTGCTGATATGTTTCGATTTGGGGAAATTGACCTGAAACAGTAAAGCCATGGCATTTTTCAGCCCCACCGGATTTTTTAGGCCAAAATCCCTAAAACATGTCGATAGCTCTATCACGTTGTTCAGTTCAATCCCTCTTTTACGAAAGAGATGGGCATCATTTTTCAGGCCGAAACCGACTTTAATCTGGTCACGACTGGCAAAAATCGGTTTTAAAAACTGCCAGATCTGCTCGTGCATTTGAAAAAGATAGGCTTTGTCCAGAGTTGCCAGTTGAATCAGATGGGGGCCTGTAGACACTTCACCGGCCTTAAAGGTGGGTTTGGATTCCGAGTCAAAACCGAATACTGTCACCTGTTCAAGCTCCGAACGCAAGGCTTCACATTGCTGCAGACTGTTAATCACAAGGATGCGTTCAGGTACAAGATTTTGAAACCGAGGAAACGTTGCAATGTGTTCTTTGCTCGGTAAGACGGAATGTAAGCATTCATCCATGGCAGTGCTGTATTTTTTTGTAAAAAAACAGCTTAAAATTTTTTAAGATAAAGTGCAAAAAGCAGGGCGGGATGAAAGGCATGGGCAGCTAGAAGAGGCCCATGCTTCAATACTCGGATGATTTAGAGCTTTGACAGAGGGTCACCCGATATCATAAAAGTCGCTATGAATAATAAAATAAGGACCAGAATATACAGAATAGCCAGTACATTTTCCCAGCCACGGGTAGTACGGGGCTGTCCAAACTGGTTCGCCTGTTGATCCCCAGGTGCAAACAGGAGATAAAGGGCAAATAAAATATTCACCACAGGCACCAGCAGTAGCAGGCTGAACCAGCCGCTATGATTGCGGTCATGCAGGCGGCGAATTGTAAAGACCATACTAAAATAAATAGCCACGCCGTACAGGAAAATAAACAGGATGATTACAGGAGAGGAGAGCGAGCTTCCCAGAGTATCCAGATTTATGCCTGGCAGCATCAAGGCGATAACACACCCGATGAGCAGAAAGAAAAAGCCCATGAGCATATTCCAGGCGAGATAAGAACGACGGCTAAAACGGCCAGCAGGTTTGAATCCAGAATCATGAATGGTATTAAGCATATTATTTCCTTTTATTTTCATTTGTTTTTTTTGGTGAGAGAATCATATAATTATTCTTTGAATCTGAAAAGCTTAAATCTTAGGCAGTAAAAAAGCCCGCATCTCGCGGGCTTTGTTGACGGGGCAGGAATCAGATATTCCAGTCCACAAAGTTTTTCAGTAATTGCAGGCCTGCTGTATGACTTTTTTCCGGATGGAACTGAGTGGCAAACAGGTTTTCTTTATGAATCGCCGTACAAAATTCAAGGCCATAGGTACACTGCGCCGCCACAATAGCCGGGTCTTGCGGTTCTACATAATAGCTATGCACAAAATAGAAACGCGCGTCCTGATCGATATCTTTCCACATCGGATGATCGGGGTCTGCCTGATGTACCTGATTCCAGCCCATATGCGGCACTTTTAAGCCGGCCATCTCCGGGAAGTGCTTGACTGCCCCTTCAAAAATACCCAGAGCCGGCGTACCGCCATTCTCCTCAGAATGTTGCATTAACGCCTGCATGCCGACACAGATTGCCAGCACCGGTTTATTAAACACAGCATTACGCACCACGGTATCAATACCGGCTTCATGCATGCCCTGCATACAATCACGCATTGCACCGACCCCTGGAAAGACAATCTTGTCTGCCTGTGCAATCAGCCTTGGATCATTGGTCACATCCACAGTGGCACCGACATGTTCCAGGGCTTTGGCTGCCGAGTGCAGATTTCCCATGCCATAGTCAAGAAGGGCAATACGGGGCATTACAGTGTCCCTTTGGTAGACGCCACTGTATTGGCAGCACGTGGATCAACCTCACATGCCATACGCAGTGCACGGGCAAAAGCCTTAAATACACTTTCAATCTGGTGATGGCTGTTTTTGCCTTTCAGGTTGTCGATATGTACCGTCATTAAGGCGTGGTTGACAAAACCCTGGAAGAATTCAGAAAACAGATCTACATCAAAACGGCCAATGGTTGCACGGGTAAAAGGAACATCCATAAACAGCCCCGGACGGCCTGAAAGATCGACCACGACACGGCTTAAAGATTCATCTAGTGGGGCATAGAAATGGCCATAGCGTTTTAAACCTGTTTTATTACCGAGTGCCTGTGCAAAGGCTTGCCCCAAGCTGATGCCACAATCTTCTACCGTGTGGTGGTCATCAATTTCCAAGTCACCATCACAATGGATATCAATATCAAACAAGCCATGGCGCTTGATTTGATCAATCATATGATCTAAAAATGGAATCCCTGTGTTTAAGGTGCCTTGACCAGTACCGTCGAGGTTCAAACGAACGCGAATTTTGGTTTCGTTGGTATTTCTTACCACTTCACTGATACGATCTGTCATAGACACGTTCCTCAAATACGTCAAAATGATTGATGTAGAAAATATTTTTCGCCGTGACGACGTCACCGCATATTAGATTGCTCAGGAGGGTTTATCAATGCCTATCACCGTACATGCTTATACTTCTTTGGAAAATGATGAAGTGCGCAGCCAGCTTGAGCGACTGTATGACACCAGCCCTGAATTTAGTGATGGGGCAGATGCCATAGAACAACTAGAGCAAAACCTGGCACAGTATACCCTACTTTATACGGCAGAATTTAATACCAAAATCATTGGTGCAATTTGGGCCACGGGACAAGGTGAAAGCCGGATTCTGGAAAATATTGTAGTGCATCCAGCCAATCGAGGGCGGGGGGTGGCAGAAAGGCTGGTTGCAGAAGCCTGTCGAATGGAAGAAGAAAAAGGCGTAAAAACCTTTGTCCCGGGCTGTGGTGCCATTCACCGTTGTTTGGCGAATCTGGAAAAAATCTAACCAGCCTGCTGTTTGAGGTAAAAAGCTGCTGAAAGGCCGGTGTTGATTCGGTTTTAAGCCAAAATGCTCAATTTAAGCGGGGTATTGGTGGAAAACTAAACATTTGGTGGTTTTTCTTTATTTCGCTCTTGACGCTTGCGGCCTGAAACTGTTTAATACGCGACATTGGCGTGATAGCTCAGTCGGTAGAGCAACGGATTGAAAATCCGTGTGTCCCCAGTTCGATCCTGGGTCTCGCCACCATATTCAAAAACAAATTTAAAGTTTTCAATCCCTGATCCCATCAGGGATTTTTTTTAGATTAAAATTCACCCACTCAATCATTTTTTTCATAATTTTGATTGACTAATGGGTCCAGATACGGCTTAATACACCGCATCGGCGTGATAGCTCAGTCGGTAGAGCAACGGATTGAAAATCCGTGTGTCCCCAGTTCGATCCTGGGTCTCGCCACCATATTCAAAAAAAATCCCCAAACTAAATTTGGGGATTTTTTTTGTCTGTGCCTGATGTATTTTTCTGTCTGTATGCAGGGGTCTCATACGCAGAGTCAGTTGGCTAGACTGTTTATAGGCCTGTCATACTCAGTCGAATGACCGTTTATCAGACTTAACAATATCACGGCATAAAGTTTGTAAGATAAAAGTCAGATATTTTTTACTTTTCTATCCGAGGGGTATGAATGATGACTCTCTTAAAAGCTTTAAACCTCAGCTTGCTTGCGCTTGTCGCAGGTACGGCTACATTCACCCAGGCTGCTCCTGTAAGTTCCGCTTCTGTGGTTCTTCCCACCTTAATTGTGATGGCAGAGCCAGAGCTACGCGCCATGACCGAAATTATTCCTTATCAGGAAGAAGCCAGTCAGCGGGATGCATTAAACCGTTATCTGATGAAAGTCGAACGTGATATTCAAAGTTATAGCGTCGATGCCGACTTTGCCGGAAGCATTGATGTGGTTCGTGCAGCGCCCAAGCCTGATCTTGACAGCCTACCCGTGGTGTTCCGGGAATATGTTCTGGTGGTGGCAGCAGGACTACAATCTGCCGATCCCAGAAAGGGCCTGTATACCATCTTGCAGCCTTTTGGAATTGATGCAAATGCCACTACGGTGCAGATTGTACGGGAGCAGTTTCATCCCAACCAGCTTAACATCAGCCTGCCTTTTACCTTTCGATAATCATTCAGGCCGCTTCCTTCAGCGGTACTGTGTTGCATGAGGGATAAAGAGAGAACTCCTTTCTTTTGTCTCTCAAAATCATGCTGCCTAAGGGTCGTTGAACATACAAGAAAATTCATCGGTCTTGAATTCTGCCTGAAAAATGAGCATAGTGTATTGAAGAAACAAGATCTGAATCCCAGACCTGGAGCGTGTGCATGCCGCGTGTTTTTATGATTTTAGCCGGTGCGACCCTGGCTATTTTTATCGGGCTATTTTATCAATATTCAGTACAACAAAAAAATCAGGCTGAGCTGGCCGAATATGAAATGGTGCTGGAAGAAAAAACACAGCAGATTGCAGAGCAGGCACAAAACTGGTCTACACCCATCCAGCTGGAAATTGAAGATGAGCGGCTAGATGGTGATTATGCCATCATGGCTGAATTTGTACTGGGCCAACTGCGTGACAGTGCCGAGGAGCGCAACCAGTATTTGCGTGAACTGAAGGCAGCCAACTGGCAGAATTTTCTGAATATTGACCGCTTAGCCCAGGACCAGACGCAGGGGTATACAGACACTGAGGCGATGCTCAAGCAGGTACATCAGATCGTGAATGATTATCAGCAGAAAATTCAGCAACGTGATGCCGAGCTGATTGATAAGGCTCAGCAACTGGATATTAAAAATCGTTATCGCCAACAACTGACCCAGAATCTGAAAGATAGTCAGCAAAACAGTAATGCTCATGTGATTTTTGAAATAGAAAAACAGAGCCTAGCTAAGGCGGATGCGCTTTTTGCTTTATTAAAACAACATAAATGGCAAAAGAAAAATCAGATTTTTATGTTCTATGAGGATAAAGCGGTGAAAGAGTTTAATGCGCTGTACAAGGACATGCTGGACTTGAACAGGCAGATGCAACAAGTTGCGAGCGCCAACCAGAAAGCGGTTGAAAACAAGCTATAGCCCTGTAGGTAATCACAGGATTGCCACATGACTGTCATCTGCTGTTCAAACTCAGTGCTTAAATTGAATATGTCGCACAGATCACGACATAACATTTAAGCAGGTGAGTCATGCAAACAATTCAGGTTTTTGCTGATATTCAGCAGGTGTACAGTGAGTTTGTCGCAAATAAAATATGTCCAAAACTACAAAGTTTAAATAATGAAGGCAGGAGCCGATTTTTCTTGAATCAATATTTTAAGCTGATTGAGGACTGGCACTATACCGAACAGATTGTAATCCAGTTTAACCAGCAATATTTCAGTCTGGATCTGGGAGGCGCACCGGATTTTATGGATCAGGAAAATTATATGCGCTGGCTACAGTCAGAACTACTACATTAGTCCAAGCCTCCTATTTATGATCTACCTACACCCAAGCTGTCGATCTAGGCAGCTTTTTTATTTTTCAGGTGTGGTCTGTATCTTGCTGCTGTATCAGCACAGCGTACATAAGCATGATTTTCATTCCGGCCTGAACAGGCTATGCTGAACTCCATAAACCCGTCGCTAGAAGCATGACAGGCGGCGCATGCATGAGATGGAGGACGAGATTGATGCAAGAACTCATTTGTTATAAGGAACTTCCGGTCTGGACACAGCAGAGTATTCCTCAGGGTTTCAAGAATCAGCACAACACCAAAGCAGGTACCTGGGCAAAACTGACAGTCTTAAAAGGTAAGCTACATTTTGCCATGCTGGAAGAATCGGGTAAGGTGCAATCTGAACATGTGTTTACACCAGAGCAGCAACCACCATTTATTGAACCTGAGGCTTGGCACAAGATTATTTCTGCCAGCGAGGATGTCGAATGCCAGCTGCGTTTTTATTGCCGGCCTGATGATTATTTCAGCAAGAAATATCAGTTGAATCCTACCCATTCTGAAGTGCTGGCTGCCATGCCCTATTTACAGGGCGGTCGTGCGCTGGATATCGGCTGCGGTACAGGACGTAATGCGCTTTATCTAAGCCAGAACGGCTTTAAAGTCGATGCCTGGGATGTTAACGAAAACAGTTTGCAGACCTTGAGACAAATTGTACAAACGGAGCAAATTGATCACTTGCAGATCCAGCGTCGCGATCTCAACACAGATACCCGCATTACAGGCCAATATGACTTGATCTACTGTACTGTGGTGATGATGTTCCTTGAGGCAAAAACCATTCCGCCGTTGATCGCACAAATGCAGCAGGCCACCGTGCCGGGTGGTTATAACCTGATTGTCTGTGCCATGGATACAGACGATATTCCGGTACAGCCAGACTTTCCATTTAGTTTTAAACCGGGACAGCTCAGTGCTTATTATGAAGGCTGGAATCTGGTGAAATACAATGAAGATATTGGTGAGTTACACCGTGTAGATGAACAGGGCCATCGGATTAAACAGCGCTTTGCCACCATGCTGGCGCAAAAGGTTTAAATAAAATTAAGTTTTAATTCCTGAACATAAATTAAATCCTCCAAAACAAAAAAAGATGTCAGGCAGACATCTTTTTTATGCTTAAAAATTCTTAAGCTGCTTTTTTAAACCAAGAGAACCAGCCTTTTTTCTCAGCTTTTACTTCGGCTTGAGTCGCTTCGGCTTTTTCAGTAATAGTTTCTTTTACTTCAGCAGCAGTTTCAACAGTTGCGTCTTTTGCTTCTGCTACTTCTGTTTTTGCAGCTTCAACTTTTTGTTCTGCGGTGGCTTGTGCATTTTCTACTTGAGTAGTTGTTTCAGCTTTTACTGTTTCAACTTTCGCTTCAGTTGCTTGTTTTGCTTCTGTAGCAGTAGTTTGAGCAGCTTCAACTTTTGCTTGCACAGGTGCAACAGCTTCTTTAGCAACAGTTTGAACTGTAGTTGTTGTAGCAGCAGGTGCTACTTGAGCTTCAGTTGCCATTGCAGATACAGAAGTTGCTACGATTGCAGTCGCGATCATTGTTTTCAGCATATTCATATAAACCCCTTAAAGAAGTAGGAAAAAAGAGGCTTGATCATACGCGTATAAAATTTAAGTGATTCACAATTAAGATTTTAATGGTGGAAAAATAAACCAATTTTACAAAGGGATAACATTTTGATTTAAATAAAAAAGCTCCGAAGAGCTTTATTGGACAATCCTTAATTTTGGTTTCTTAGAGTTTTTGTACTCTATAAAGGCATCAAGAGAGTTAAAAGTTAGATTATTAAAATCATCTTTAGAAATACCTATTTCATCTAACATTACATTTATAGAGAATCCACCCTTAGCATCTAATAATTTAAGTAGTTTTAAATATAAAACAGAGTGATCATGGTGAGTCGGGTAAGGCTCATTTTTATGGTAGCCTAATGAGTTGATTTTCATGCAATTACTTCTGTAAACCCAATCTGTAAGAAGATTTAGTTTGTGAGATTTATAATTAATCGCTTGAAGTGAAACTCGCCAATAACTTTTGTACTTAAGCATATTGGTGATACTCATTTCTTTAGGGGCTAAAGAGAGAAAACTCTCATCAGGCATTAAAAAACATGATGCAAAGCGATCGGCTTCACTTTCTCGCTTTTTGTAATCGACATCATCATTTGGAGTTTGTGTATCGTAAATATGCAGAAAAATATGAGCCAACTCATGAGCGGCATCAAATCTAGTTCTCTCAGCAGATTTAAAGGTATCTAGTAAAACAAATGGTTGACCGTCCAATGAAATAGATAAAGCATCTACCTCTCGAACATTTAAAGGAAGCGAAAAAACTTTAATGCCTTTAATCTCTAATAATGAGATTATATTGTTGATAGGCTGTACACCTAATCCCCATTCACTTCTTACACGCAAAGCTGCTATTTCTGGAGAATCTTCACTATCAGGATCTAGGTTGTAGTCATCTAAAATATTAAAAATAGGAAGGTTTTTAATATTTCTTGCAAAATATAGGCTAATTGATTCCGCTAAAGAGATATATTCAGCTATAGCATTTGAATAGGAGGCTTTAATCCTTGCTCTAGCCCTAAAATTAACTTCGGACATATTAAAATCCGTTGAGTTTTTAACATCGAAATAAGAGAGTGGGACATTAAAAAGTTGAGAAGCTTTTTTCCAAAAATCATAAGGTAACGTTCTTTCTCCACTTAAGTACTTTTTAAAAGTAGCTAATGGAATATCTAAAGCTTCAGCTGTTTTTGAATGACTGAAACCGCGCAAATTTTGCGCGGCTTTAATACGGTCAAGTTGGTACATACAAATTCTCATTAAAGCAAATTATTTAACTTATAAACGTTAAATAGCTTGTAAGTCTCCGAAGTCATCTTCGGTAATCGGATTATTCTCATCCGGAATTGGTGCTTCATATGCTTCAGGAGCATGTGGAGAGTCAGACATAATTAATCTTAATGTATGATTAATAGGGTAGCATTTGGTTTTTTCACCTTCAGCAGATACTTTATATATGCCAGTAGCGTATGCGATCTCAAAGGGTAGAAAACTACTATTTTCAGTGTCAATTAGATTGCTTGGTTGATAGTAAACAATGAAAGTTCTGAAAAAATTCTCGTCCGCATAATGAGATTTATTGGCTAATAATTTTAGCTCGGTTGCATGACCTTTATGGCACTTTGAGGTGATGACATTTAATTCATTACTAAAAGCCTCATCATTTGGTGACATAAATATTAACTGTAAATTTTTCTCAGAGTTAACAAGACAAGGTTGATTATTATTACGAATTAAAGACCATCCCAATGGTTCTAAAATAGTATCTGCATGTTCACAGATATCACCCCATCGCCCCATAGCACGACCTGGATTCTTTTTTTTGCGAAGCGCATATCCATTGTTAGATAATCTAAAAGCAAGTTGTAATTCACTCGTAATATCAAGTCCTAGCTCAATAAGTTTGTTATTGGCGTCAGTTCCCCGTAAGATTTCGCAAGGAACTTGATTTAACTCATTCCAATCCATGCTATGAAATGTACGTTGCATAAGTCTACTCTAAGAAAATTTGTATACTAAATATAACATCAAATGATGGTTTGAAAAGTATACATATTGGAGTAGATACTCTATAGATGTATCAAATTGTTTCAAAAAACCCCGCATTCAGCGGGGTTCTCTTTTATCTACGTATTTAAAAATTAAACACGTTCGATCACTGTTGCAATACCTTGACCCAAACCAATACACATCGTCGCAAGACCGATTTGAGTATCTTGCTGTTCCATGATGTTTAGGAGAGAAGTGGTAATACGCGCGCCAGAACAGCCCAACGGGTGACCTAATGCAATCGCACCACCATTCAGGTTCACGATGTTCTGTTTCTCGTACAGCCCTAAGCCTTTAAGTACAGACAGACCTTGTGCAGCAAAGGCTTCGTTCAACTCAACAGTTTGAATATCTTCAATCGTCAGACCAGCACGTTTCAATGCTTTTTGTGTTGCCGGAACCGGGCCATAACCCATGATCGCAGCATCACAGCCTGCAACTGCCATAGAGCGAATCACTGCACGTGGTTTCAGACCCAAAGCTTGAGCACGTTCAGCAGACATCAGCAACATAGCCGATGCACCGTCTGACAATGCTGAAGACGTTGCAGCAGTTACTGTACCGCCTTTAGGGTCGAATACTGGACGTAAAGCACGGAAAGTTTCGATGTTGGCATCCGGACGGATCACTTCATCAATATCGCACAGAACTTTGTAACCGTCAGCATTATGACCTTCAATGCCTACGATCTCGTTCTGGAACAGACCATTTTCAGTTGCAGCCCAGGCACGGCGGTGTGATTCAACACCAAACGCATCCTGTTCTTCACGAGTAATGCCGTTCATGCGACCTAGCATTTCAGCCGTTAAGCCCATCATGTTTGAGGCTTTTGCATAGTGCTTAGATGCAGCAGGGTTCAGGTCGATGCCGTGCATCATGCCAACGTGGCCCATGTGCTCTACACCACCAATGATGAAAATATCACCCTGGTTAGTGGCAATCTGAGCAGCCGCAGTATGGATCGCCTGCATAGAAGAACCACACAGACGGTTTACGGTCTGACCTGCAACAGTCTTAGGAAGGTCGGCCAACAATGCGATGTTACGCGCAATGTTCATCCCTTGTTCCAGAGTCTGGTTTACACAGCCCCAGATCACGTCTTCAACTTCATTCGGGTCGAATTCGTTACGAACCATCAACGCACGGATAAGTTCAGCTGACATGCTGTCGGCACGTACATTGCGGAACATACCGTTTTTCGATTTGCCCATGGCCGTACGTACGCCATCAACAATCACAACGTCACGTGGATTTAAAGTAGCCATTCACGTCACTCCTTAACCGTAGAATTTTTTATTGTTAGCAGCCATGTCACGCAACATTTGCGGCGCTTCATAAGCCTTACCAAGATGTGCATACTTGTCGCAAAGTGCCACGTATTCAGCAACACCTGTCTGGTCGATATAACGGCATGGACCACCACGGAATGGAGGGAAACCAATACCCATGATCATCGCCATATCCGCTTCAGCAGGGGTCGCCACGATGTTATCTTCCAGACAACGTACTGTTTCGTTGCACAGGGCCAGCATCATACGGTCAATAATTTCCTGAGCATCAAATTCGCGTTTTTCACCTGATACCACCGGAGCAATTACGTCATATGCTGTTGGATCAACAGTCTTAGCTTTTTTGCCTTTACGGTCGAGTTCGTATTTGTAGAAACCGACATCATTTTTCTGACCCAGACGTTTTGCTTCATACATGGTCTGGATAGAACCTTTGTAATCTGGCTTCATACGGTCAGGGAAACCTTCGGCCATGACTTCTGCACCATGTACGCCCGTGTCGATACCGACCACGTCCATCAGGTAAGCAGGACCCATTGGCCAGCCGAATTTTTCCATAACTTTATCGATTTGCTGGAAGTCTGCACCGTCTTTCAGTAACAGGTCAAACGCACCGAAGTAAGGGAATAGGACGCGGTTTACCAGGAAGCCCGGACAGTCATTTACCACGATTGGCGTTTTACCCATTTTCTGGGCCAGAACGACAGTCGTTGCAATGGCTTCTTCAGAGGTCTTTTCACCACGGATCACTTCAACCAGTGGCATCATGTGTACCGGGTTAAAGAAGTGCATACCAACAAAGTTTTCAGGACGTTGCAGCGCTTTTGCTAAACGCGTGATTGAAATCGTCGACGTGTTGGATGCAATAATCGTGTTTTCACGGACATGCTTTTCAGTGTCTGCGAGAACGATTTCTTTGACTTTAGGATTTTCAGTAACTGCCTCAATCACGATATCCACTTCTTTAAACTCTTCATAGCTTAAAGTCGGACGGATACGCGCCAGAGTTTCGCCCATTTGCGCTGGCTTCATCTTTTTGCGTTCAACCTGCTTGGTCAGCAGTTTGTTGGCTTCAGACATACCCAGTGCCAGTTGCGGGTTACCAATATCCTTCATGATGATTGGCGTGCCCTTGCTTGCCGCCTGGTAAGCAATACCGCCACCCATGATACCAGCGCCCAGTACAGCGGCCTGATTGACCGGATGTGCACCTTTTTCATGTTGCTTAGAGGCTTTTTTCACCACTTGGTCATTCAGAAACAGACCGATCAATGCGCCTGCTTGTGGTGTTACTGCTGCTTTGGCAAAGCCTTGAGCTTCTATTTTTAGCGCGTCGTCACGATGCAGACTGGCACCCGCCTGAAGCGAGTCAAGCAATAATTTTGGCGCCGGATATTGAGCTGGATTCGCTTTCGCCAGCACTGCACCTTTAGCCGTGTTGAATGCCATCATTTGCTCAAGCATGTTCAACTTCACTGGGTCCAGTTTTTCCTGACGCTTTTCCTTCCAGTCCAGACGGCCATGAATCGCCTGTTTCACCAGGTCAATTGCTGCATCTTTCAGTTTGTCTGCTGCAACCACTGCATCCACGGCACCATCTTTGAGTGCTGCAGCCGGCTTTTTAGGAGCAGCCATTGCCATCCATTCAACAGCATTGTCGATACCGATTAGACGGCTTAAACGTACTGTTCCACCAAAGCCCGGGAAAATTCCCAGTTTAATTTCAGGCAGGCCAACTTGCGCCTGTTCTGACATCACACGGTAGTCACAGACCAAGCACATTTCGAAACCGCCACCCAGTGCCATGCCGTTAATGGCAGCTACCTTAGGAATATCCAGGTCTTCGAAGCTATTGAAGATTTCGTGAACTGGCATCGCCCAGTCAACAATTGCCTCTTCGCCCTGTGCGAAGTTAGCCCCGAATTCAGTGATGTCAGCACCTACAATAAACGTAGATTTTGCTGAAGTCACAATCAGACCCTGAATATCAGCCTGAGATACGGCCTCAATTGCAGCCTTAAAATCTTCAATCGTTGCACGGTTGAATTTGTTAACCGACTCACCTTGTAAGTCAAAGCGGAATTCTGCAATTCCGTCCTCAAGCATTTGGACGGTAATGGCATTGCCAGCGTGGATCATGCCCTGATCTCCTTTATTTTGGAGGACTTCTAAGTTGATGTTGTGAAGCAAGTGCGCATTTCCCGCACACTTTTATACTTCGCCAATCTTACGATAACTATAGCCAAAAAGAACATCACAAGTTGTATCAAGCCGTGACGCAAGGGTCATCAATTTTTAGCGACCAGTTCAGTTGCGGTTACAGTCAGGCTCTAGCGAACCGTCATTGTAGTGTAGTGAAGTTATTGTTTCATTTTCACTTTTTTTATTGGGATGGCTGAATTTTTATAACCCAGAACGGGCTGCTTGCAAATACTCGCTCTGTGGTTTTTTAGTCAAAAAAGTCAATTCAGCTAGAAAATATGCAGTTCAGCTAATGCAAATAGACGCGACACTGCGTTCCATTAGTGTAGTGCTAGCAGAGAGATCCGCTTTGTTATAATACCGACATTTTTTGACTCATGTGTTTTTTCCTGTGCCTAGTTGGGGGCCTAAAGTTTTCTGGATACTAATATGCTTAAGTGGATTATTTTGGCCATTTTCGTCATTTCAGCGTTATATATACAACGCCGTGGCAAAGTTCGGCATTCATTTTACCGTCAGTTTTTTGATCATTCGACCTTGCTGGCACCCATCAATTTTTTAATGTACCTGTTTTCCAGGGTGCCCAATCAGCCTTATATCGATACCCAGCATTTTAAGGACTTGCAGGTTCTGGATGAACACTGGGAAATGATTCGTGATGAAGCCCGGGCTCTGTATGAACAGGGGGGCATCAAAGCCTCCAGTAAATATGATGATCTCGGCTTTAACTCATTTTTCAAGACCGGCTGGAAACGCTTTTATCTAAAATGGTATGACTCGGCCCATCCGTCTGCAGCAGAGCTGTGTCCAAAAACCACCGCCTTGCTGCAAACCCTGCCCAGCATTAAAGCCGCCATGTTTACCGAACTGGCGCCAGACAGCCGTCTGGTACGGCATCGTGACCCATATGCCGGTTCATTGCGTTATCATTTGGGATTAATGACTCCAAATGATGACCGCTGTTTTATTGATGTCGATGGTGAACGTTATTCCTGGCGCGATGGCGAGAGTGTGGTATTTGATGAAACCTATATTCACTATGCCGAAAATAAGACCGATCAAAACCGGATTATTTTTTTCGCCGATGTAGAGCGCCCTTTAAAAACCCGCTGGATGGAAGCTTTTAATCACTGGTTTGGTAAAAAGGTGATGACCGCGGCCAGCTCACCGAATGAGGCCGGAGACCAGACCGGTGGCTTAAATAAAGCCTTTGCCTATGTTTATCAGATTCGTATCCAAGCCAAAGCGTTAAAGGCCAAAAACCGCCAGCTCTACTATTTTCTGAAATGGTTCCTGATGCTGGGGATATTCTTCCTGATTTTTATCCGGCCTTATGTGTTCTCCTAAACCATAACTAAAAGATAAAAAACGCCCATCTGGGCGTTTTTTATTGATCGGGAAGCATCAGCACAGGACTCTGATTTTGTGTAAGATAGATACAGAAACAGGGGAAAGCGATGCACATATTTCGTTCCAAAAAAGACTGGTGGCTGCTGGCCTTTATCATCTGTATGAGTGGACTGCTCATACAGCTATTACTGACCATGCAGGCCAAGGGTACGCTGCTGCAATATCCGCTGCATAGTGCTGTTTATATACTGACGATTGTCGTGATCTGGTGGCCGGTATGGAGTACCCGCTATATTGTTCAGGACGATATGCTGTCGATTAAAAGCCTGTGGTTGAGCTGGCAGATTCCGCTGCATGCTATTCAGCAGATCCAGCCCACGGATTATTCCGAGGTAGCTCCGGCGCTATCTTTAAAACGTTTGAAAATTACTTATATGCAGGCAGATACGCAAAAATATGTGCTAATTTCGCCTAAAAAACCAGAACAATTTATGCAGGCGATTGCATCACATCAGGCAAGAACCTCTGCTAAATCAGTTTGAGCGGCTGGGAATCAATCCTCCGAGGGGGCAGGCAGAATCCGTAGTTGTCCATCATGACAATCTAAAAAAAGCTCGAACTGTTTTGGCTGTTTCAAGAAATACATGGCCAGAATCGGTTCCAATTCTGTGCGTATTTTACGGCCCAGATGGCGGGCGCCATAACGGATGTCATGACCCTGATAAAAATAGGCCTTGGCGGCGGGGCTTAAATGTACCTGACGCTGCTGATGTTGCAGACGTTTGTTGAGTTTTTCCAGCTCAATTTCAACCAGACGCGGCAAGGCATCCTGCTGTACCGCTTGATAGTGCAAGGTACGATCAATCCGGTTCAGAAATTCTGGATCAAATTGACGCTGCATGATGTGGTCAATAATACGCTGAGTCGGTAGCTTTTTCAGACAAAGCTGCTGCATTTTCTGTGGCAGATAAGTCAGTTTTTCCAGATATTGCTGGGCGGCCTGTGCCCCGATATTACTGGTCATAAAAATCATACAGTTACGAAAATCAATGGTTTTGGTCCCGGCCGTCAAGGTGAGGCGGCCGGTATCCAGCACATTCATCAGCCCGCGAATCACTTCGGTACTGGCTTTTTCCAGCTCATCAAACAGCATGATGCCCGGACGGGTATGACTGCCGGCAATCGCGATTTCATCAAACAGGCTATGGCCTTCTTTAGAGCCGACATAGCCCGGTGGTGCGCCAGTCAGGGCCGCTGCATAATGTTCCTGCGCCAGCGTATTCATGTCAATCCGGCAGAAGGCATCCGGACGGCCATAAATTGCTTCAGCAATCAGGCGTACGGTTTCCGTTTTACCGACACCGGTAGGGCCGAGCATTAACGTCACTGAAAGCGGTCGTTCCGGGCTGGAAAAATCGGCTTTGACCACATGCAGCATGTTCTCGATTTCAGTTAAGGCAGCATCCTGTCCAATAATGCGCTCGCGTAGGAATTGCATGACCGACTCAGGCTCAAAGTGAAAACGTGGTTTCCCGATCAGGCGGTCCCGTTCAGCGCGACTCTGGCTGGAGGTCGCAGGTTGCACAATACGAATACCGGATGGGGAACTGGTCATCTTGGATCATCTCGAGATAGAACAGCTTGAGCATAGCAAAGATCGCGCAGGCAAATTATAGCTTTTAGCAATCACCGCATGGCAGGGGACTTATAACTGTCCGCTCTGCCTCAATCTGTTGATTTAGCTGCCCCGTTCTGGCTAATTTTGTATTATTGCTTGAAAATGACACAAGAAACATCACATATATCTGCATATTGCAGGTGAAAAATAGGTTTTAGGTGAACGAGAACGCACGCCCTCATATTGAAAAAATCTTGGCCCATATGACCACCTTGCCCGGGGTCTACCGGATGTATGGCAAAGATGGTGAATTGTTGTATGTGGGAAAAGCCAAAAACCTGAAAAACCGGGTATCCAGCTATTTTGTCAAAACCATTGATCATCCGAAAACTCAGGCTCTGGTGGCGCGAATTTATGACATTCAAACCCTGATCGTGCGTTCGGAAACCGAAGCCTTGCTCTTAGAGCAAAACCTGATCAAGTTGCATCGCCCGCCCTATAACATCATGCTGCGCGATGATAAGTCCTATATTTATATTTTTGTCTCGGCGGATAAGCCCTATCCGCGTCTGGCCAGTGGGCGCGGCAAGGGGAAGCACCAGGTCGGCAAGTTTTTTGGGCCTTATCCGAGTGCCTATAATGCACGTGATACTTTGGTGATTCTGCAAAAACTGTTTAATGTCCGCTCCTGTGAAAACAGTTTTTTTGCCAACCGTACCCGGCCTTGTCTGCAATATCAGATCAAGCGCTGTTCGGCGCCCTGTGTCGGCTTTATCTCGCCAGAAGACTATAAGGAAGATGTTGATAATTCAATCCGTTTCCTGCGTGGTGATACCCGGGAGCTGAATCAGGAACTGATTGCCAAAATGGAAGCTGCGGCAGAAAATCTGGAATTTGAAAAAGCGGTATTTTTCCGGGACCGCATGGCCTTGCTGCGTGATGTGCAGGCCCAGCAGGCGATTTATAAGGTCAAGGGCGAGGCAGATATATTGGCGATTGCCTCTCAGGCCGGTGTGACCTGTGTGCAGATCATGCATGTGCGTAATGGCAAAATGCTGGGGGGGAAAGGCTATTTTCCGGACATGCTCAGTGATGATCTGGGGCAGATGTTGGCAGACTTTATTGCTAATTTTTATTTTCAGGTGGCCGATGAAATTCCGACAGAACTGATCGTCAATATTGAGGTGGCTGATCGCAAGGAGCTGGAAGCCGCATTGTCCCAGCATTTTGACAAAAAAATCCAGATCAAGTCCAGAGTCCGGGAAACCCGGGCCGAGTGGCTGGAGTTAGCCGAAATGAATGTGCAGAATGCCATTCGGGGCAGACTGGCCAATCATTTTGAACTGAATGAACGCTTCCATCAGCTAGAGCAGGTGGTCGGTCGTCCGGTAGACCGGATTGAGTGTTTTGATATCTCACATGCGATGGGTGAGGATACCGTGGCCTCCTGTGTGGTTTTTGACAGTGGGGGTGCCCGGAAACGGGATTATCGCCAGTTTTCCATTCATGACATTACTGAAGGTGATGATTATGCGGCCATGCGTCAGGCCTTAACTCGGCGTTATAAAAAGGCCATGCTGCCGGATTTACTGCTGATCGACGGTGGCAAAGGTCAGCTGCATATGGCTATGGAGGTGATGCAGGAGCTGGGGCTGGATGCCTTCATGATCGGGGTATCCAAGGGCGAAGGACGTAAGCCGGGTCTGGAAACCCTGCATTTTACCGATGGCAGCAAGATTCAGCTTCCGGAAGATCATAAGGCATTACATCTGATCCAGCAGGTGCGTGATGAAGCGCACCGTTTTGCCATTACCCGGCACCGGGCCAAACGTGACAAAAAGCGCGGCTCATCCGTACTGGAAGTAATTCCGGGCTTAGGGCCTAAACGCCGTCGTGATTTACTGACCCATTTTGGCGGGATTCAGGGGGTATTAAAAGCTTCAGAAAAAGACCTGCAACTGGTTCCGGGACTTGGCTCAGTGATGGCACGCATGATTTACAAGACCCTGCATGAATAAAAAACCAGAACGACCCGGGCAAAAATGCTCACTGACTGGGGTGTCATCCGTCATTTCTCAAGTGGCTTTTTCCAGGCAGAATAAAGAGAGATCAACGCACTAAGGAAGAACAATGTCTTTACATGGATTGTATGCACAAATTGCCGAGCAGGAATGGGTCGATTTCCCAGAAGGCTGGTTACAGGGACGCACTTTGTATGGTGGTCTTGCAGCTGCGATGATGATGCAAAAAGCGGTATTGGCCATTCAGGATCCAAGCCAGCGCCTGCTGAATGCCAGTGTGACTTTTGTAGGTCCGGTTAAGCAGGCCAAAGTCCGTTTGACCGCAGAAATCTTGCGACAAGGCAGGTCTGTCACCACCATTGAAGTGCGTTTATGGCAGGATCAGGCCGTACAAAGTATTTTGCTTGCCAGTTTTGGAGCGGCCCGGGAGTCGGAGATTCAGGTCCGGCAAATGCCGCAGGCCCCTGACTATCCAGCGCCTGAGCAACTGTTGCTGTTTCCGGGCGAGCAGGAGCTACCAGAATGTTATCAGCATTTTCAGCTGGCCTGGGCAGATGTCAATTTGCCTTGCAGTGCCAGTACAAGGCCAGATTTTGGTGGATGGTTCCGGTTTCATCCTGAAAAGCATAGCAACCGTAAATTTCAGCTCGCTGATTTAATGGCACTTTTTGATATTTGGCCGCCTGGGGTACTGCCAATGTTTAAAAAACGGGCACCTGCCAGCAGTCTGACCTGGAATGTTACTTATGTGCATCCGTTACAGCACCAGTTAAAGGATTGGTTTAAATATAAAGTATTTACAGACCATGCAGCAGACGGTTATGCAACTGAATATGCCTATCTCTGGGATAGTGAAAATCGTCTGATTGCGATCGCCAGGCAGACGGTGACCGTGTTTGCCTAGTGACACTGCACGCCAATTCGTATAAAGTGAGGCCTATCAATGATGGATCAAACCTCAGAAAAAGTGTGCATTTTCATCGTACATGAGGGGAACAATTGGCGGTGTCTATGACTACAGGTCGTATCCTGAATATTCCTAATATCTTGACCTTGGCGCGTATTGTCCTTATTCCGGTATTTTTATTGGTGGCCTATTGGCCCCCTGCAGTGGGGATTTATGGGGCTGAGCCGAATGTAACGCGGCATCTGGTTCTTACTGCGATTTTTGTTATTGCGGCAGTAACAGACTGGTTTGATGGCTATCTTGCCAGGACCTTGAACCAGACCTCTGCATTTGGGCGTTTTCTGGACCCGGTGGCTGATAAGCTGATGGTGGCGGCTGCCTTAATTGTACTGGTCCAGTGGCAACCGACCATCTCTATGGCATTTGCAGCCATCGTGATCATTTCCCGTGAAATTACCGTCTCGGCATTGCGTGAATGGATGGCGGAACTGGGTGCGCGAACCAGTGTGGCGGTTTCGACAGTCGGAAAATATAAGACCGCTTTTCAGATGATTGCGATCAGTGTATTCCTGCTCAACTGGCCGCCTCTGGAAATGCTGGCCTATGCACTGCTGTATACGGCAGTAATTCTGACTTTATGGTCGATGTTTATTTATCTCAAAGCGGCTTGGCCGTATTTAAAACAGCCTTAAAAGACATACATAAGAAAGCTCCATTGATGGGGCTTTTTTTATGGTTAATTGAGAAAGGTTTTGTAAAAATAACAGGTAAAAAAATACCCAGCCTTTGGGGGAAGAACTGGGATGAAATCGGGGTATTTCTCAGTTATTATTATAGTTATTCAAAGATATCTCATCTTCTTGTTAGCCATTATGACAGGAGTTTTCATAAAAACATGGGGTTTCTTGTTGCTGAATGTTGTGTTTTGTAGAGGCTCTGTATTGGGGTTTTACAATCCATTATTTTGATACAAACTTGATGGTTTTTTAAAAGGGAAGGGGCTGCTTAAAGTCAGAAAATACGCTAGTAAAAAAGTTGCCTTGAGCTGCTTGCGAGATATTTTTCAAGCTACACTGTTGGCTCGAAATAGCTTAGAAAAACGATATGACGAATTTTGCGTTTTAGAAATGAAAATAATTTTTCAGCACGACTTTAGGACTCACTAGAGCAGGGCTTTAAGTCGTAAACACTCTTTTCTTAGAGTTGTTTAGGCCCACTCTTCTTGCTTGTCTTGCCTCATTTTCAGCCCTATAAAAAAAAGAATCCCCAAAATATGGAGATTCTTTCAGGGTTTTAGTCTATGCAGACTGTGCCCTTGTGTTGCGGCTTAGTGGAGCAGTGCTCCACTTAATCACGCCTCAGGCTTAAGACCTTCGGCTTTTTCTAAAGTTTCATCATTATTAAAGAACTTCTCACGTTGTTCTTCCAGAAACTTTTTTGCATCCGGTTCAAACACGCTTAAACGCTTTTCATTGATCAGCGTGGTCTGGTGCTTTAACCATTCCTGCCAAGCCTGTTTAGACACGGTATCAAACAGTTCCTGTCCCTTGGCACCCGGGAATGGTGCAAAGTCTAGACCTTCCATCTCTTGTTGATACTTACGGCAAAATACTTGTCGAGACATACCAATACTCCAAATTAAAGCGAAAGCAGTTAAGCATAAAGTTTTTCTAGGCGAGCATGGGCACGTTCGATTGCAGCTTCAACCTGAGCCGGTGCCGTACCCCCAATGTGGTTACGTGCATTTACCGATGCTTCCAGAGTCAGTGCTTTTTCAAATACATCTGCCTGAATCAGATCCGAGAACTGTTGTAATTGTTCCAGGGTGAGCTCAGACAGGTCTTTGCCTTCCTGAACACCTAAGGCCACTGCTTTACCTACAATTTCATGCGCATCACGGAAGGCTACGCCATTTTTCACTAGGTAGTCTGCCAGGTCAGTGGCAGTCGAGAAACCACGTAAGGCAGCTTCACGCATTTCCGGAAGGTTTGGAACCAGTGCCGGAATCATGTCAGCAAAGGCCATCAATGAACCACGCACCGTGTCGATCGCATCAAATAGCGGTTCCTTGTCTTCCTGATTATCCTTGTTATATGCCAAGGGTTGACCTTTCATCAGGGTTAACAGGCTCATCAGATCACCATACACCCGGCCTGTTTTACCGCGAACCAGTTCAGGTACATCTGGGTTTTTCTTCTGTGGCATGATCGATGAACCAGTACAGAAACGATCTGGAATGTTCACAAACTTGAACTGTGCCGAAGTCCACAGAATCAGCTCTTCAGACATACGTGACAAGTGCATCATGATGAGTGAGGCTGCAGCATTGAATTCAATTCCGAAATCACGATCAGATACGGCATCCAGTGAGTTTTCAGCAATCGCTTCAAAGCCTAAAAGCTCGGCCGTATAGGCACGGTCAATTGGATAGGTTGTTCCCGCCAGCGCTGCAGAACCCAGTGGCATACGGTTGACACGCTTACGGCAGTCAATCAGACGCTCGGAGTCACGTACCAGCATTTCAAACCAGGCCATTAAGTGATGGCCAAAAGTGACCGGCTGTGCAGTCTGTAAATGGGTAAAGCCCGACATGATGGTATTAGTGTTCTTGGCAGCCAGCTCCAAAATACCTTTTTGTAATTTTTTCAATAATTCTAAAATGGCATCGATTTCATCACGCACATACAGACGGATATCCGTGGCGACTTGGTCATTACGGCTGCGGCCGGTATGCAGTTTTTTACCGGTGATGCCAATACGCTGAGTCAGGCGTGATTCGATGTTCATGTGCACATCTTCAAGGTCAATGCGCCATTCAAAATTGCCTGCTTCAATATCTGCCTGAATGGCAGTCAGACCTTCAATAATGTCATCGCGTTCCTGTTCAGTCAGTACCCCGACTTTGGCAAGCATGGTCGCATGAGCCACCGAGCCTGCAATATCCTGTTTATAAAAACGTTGGTCAAATTGAACAGATGCTGTAAATTCAGCAACGAAAGCATCAGTCGCTTCAGAGAAACGACCGCCCCACATACCCGAAGTCTGGGCGTGTGCTGGATGAGAGGAATTAGAAGATGTGGTCATGTCGGCTCAATCAGATTAAAAGCAGTAGAACGAAAAAGAGTATAACAAATTCAAAGCCTATTGCCGAAATTCTATCTGATCAATCTTGCCTGTCCCGAACAGGGCAGGGATTGGGTTCCTATTTTTTTAGCCAGATGGGACAGTGGCAATATTTGCTCGAGCTGTTTATCGGTGGTAATACCCTGGCTCTGGTCCTGGCGCTGGCAGAAGCCCAGTCCTGGCAGGCTTTGAGTGTGCTACAGCTGCTGCAATATATGCTGTATATCAGCTGGATACTGTTATGTTTTGCAGCGCTGCTGGAGTTTTTTGAGCAGCAGTTTCAGCGAATGGGGATTAAACTGGCTTTAATGTCCGGATTTTTACTGTTACAGGTCATTGTGCTGCTGACTACTATCAGCTTGAATATTTTGATATATATTGGAACAAATTTAAGTTTTCAGGGCTTGAACTGGACTATTATTCTGGATCAGCTCAGTCTACACTTAAGTTTAGGAATATTGCTTGGGATGTTTTGTTTTCGCTATCTGTATCTGCGCGAGCAGTGGCAGCAGCAGCAGCATAGTGAGCTGAAGGCCCGTATTCAGGCCATGCAGGCACGGATTCACCCGCATTTTCTGTTTAATAGCCTGAATAGTGTTATCAGCCTGATCAGTATTGATCCTGACAAGGCAGAACAAATGCTGTTAAACCTGTCGCGTTTGTTCCGGGCTAGTTTTCAGGAGTTAAAGCTGGTCAGCGTGCAGGAAGAAATTGATCTGTGCCAGCGTTATTTGCAGATTGAACAAATTCGGCTGGGCGAACGCTTGCAAGTTGAATGGAAACTGGAAAACAAGGAGCTATATTCTCAAGTCCAGATTCCCTTACTGACTTTACAACCCTTATTAGAAAATAGTATTTTTCATGGAGTTGAAAAAATCTTAACAAAGAGTACGATAAGCGTATTGATTGAAATATTACAAAATCAAATTAATATCATCATAACAAACCCTTATATGCAGGAAAATAAAACTTTAAAAAAGGGGCACGGTATTGCAATAGAAAATGTCAGACAGCGACTGGAGGCTTATTATGGCTCTACAGTCAGCTTACAGACATTTGCTGGCGAAGGGATGTTCACGACAGTATTACGATACCGATATAAATAAAAATAAATCAAAAAGATCCGGGTTAAACTATTCATGAATGTGATGCTATGAGCCGGATAAGGAGGAGAAATGGACGTCCTGATTTGTGATGATGAGCCTTTGGCTGTCGAACGCTTATCGCGTTTGGTCTCTCAGCTGGGCCATCAGGTGATTGCCACTGCTAGCCATGGCCGCCAAGCCATTGATCTGGCTCACCATCACGAACCTGATGTCATCTTATTAGATATTCAAATGCCTGAAATGGATGGCCTGATCTGCGCGCAGCATTTACGCCAGCTTGATCCGATGCCCGCCATTGTATTCTGTACGGCCTATGATCAGCATGCACTGGATGCTTTTAAGTCCAATGCGGAAGGCTATTTGCTCAAACCCGTGATGCAACAGGAATTAGCACAGGTGTTGGAGCATTTAACTAAATTTACCCAAGCTCAGATGAGCCAACTAAAACAAAAAGAAAATATGGAAGATATCAATACAAGCCGCCAGCAGATTGCGGCAAAGACCTATCGTGGTGTGGAGTTGGTGCCAGTTGAAAATATCTATTACTTTCTGGCGGATCAGAAATATGTCACTGTACGGCACAAAAATGGCAGTGTCCTGATTGATGAAACCTTAAAGGAACTTGAGCTGGAATTTGGTGACCAGTTTATCCGGATTCATCGTAATGCGCTGGTGTCTGTGCATTATCTGGATGGGCTTGAGGTTGTGAGTTCTGGTCAGTATCAGGTGCGTTGCCGGGAACTGGAGGAGCGTCTGGCGGTCAGTCGACGCCATTTGCCGATTTTAAGGGATCGTATTCATAAGCTTTAACAGCTATATAGGCAATGTAATCTGAAGCTTGTGTAAATTCACTTGCATTTTCAAGTGAGCAGGTTAAGTTTAGACTATTGTTCTCATTGGCTGTTATTTAAATTTATGAAGACCCTAAAAATTGCAACTCGACAAAGTCCACTTGCACTTTGGCAAGCGGAACATATTCGTGCGCGTTTACAGGACCTGCATACTGGTTTACAGGTCGAGTTAGTCACTTTTGTTACACAGGGCGATAAAATCCTGGATACGCCATTGGCTAAAATTGGTGGAAAGGGATTATTTGTAAAAGAACTGGAAGCAGCTTTACTGGATGGACGTGCAGATCTGGCGGTTCACTCTATGAAAGATGTCCCGATGGCGTTACCTGAAGGTCTGGCCTTAGCAGTGATCTGTGAGCGTGAAGATCCGCTGGATGCTTTTGTTTCTAATCATTACGCCAGCTTTGATGACTTGCCACACGGTGCCAAGGTAGGAACTTCGAGTTTGCGCCGTAAGACTCAGATTTTAAAGCAGCGTCCGGATCTGGAGATTATTGACCTGCGCGGTAATGTGGGTACCCGTTTATCTAAACTGGATGCAGGACAGTATGATGCTATCATTTTAGCCAGTGCCGGTTTAAAACGCCTTGGTCTGGCAGAGCGTATCCGTCATACACTTGCAGCTGAAGTCAGTCTGCCTGCGGTAGGACAGGGGGCTTTGGGACTAGAATGCCGTGAGGGCGATCAGGCGGTGCTGGATCTTATTCTGCCACTTTTACATGCGGAAACGGATGCTTGCGTCCGTGCGGAGCGTGCCTTTAATGCCTATCTGGAGGGTGGTTGTCAGGTGCCAATTGCAGGTTATGCGACTTTAAATCAGGATCATATTTCGATTGAAGGTCGGGTGGGCAGTGTAGATGGGGCCGTGCTGTTACGTGCCCAGCATACCGGACATATCACAGAGGCTGAGCAACTCGGCGTGCAGTTGGCCAAAGACCTGCTGGATCAGGGGGCGGGCGATCTACTGAAGGCGCTTTATTCAAACTGATGTTGTTTATCAATACCCGACCCAGAGATCGTGCTGCAAAGTTGACTGAGCAGTTACAAAACGCACAGATTCCTGTTGTAGAATTGCCTTTACTGGAGCTGATCGCACAGCCTCTTTCAGAGGATCTGCTGGCTTTATATCGCCGGCTGGATCAGGCCGATATTATTGTGGTGGTCAGCCCAACTGCAGTGCAACTGGGAATGCGGTATTTGCAGCAGGCGGGTGTCGCCCTGCACAGCTTGCAGCATGTGCAGTGGGTGGCAGTCGGTCAGGCCACAGAAAAAGCGTTGGCAGCCTATGGTATTCACAGTCATGTGCCGGAGCTAGAAACCTCTGAAGGGATGCTGCAATTGCCAGTCCTGAAGCAGCTGGCGTTGCCAGCGACGGTGGCCTTCTGGCGGGGTGAAGGGGGACGCCAGTTCATGATGCAGCATCTGCATGAGCAGAAGGTTCAGGTATTGAATTTTGTACTTTACCGACGGCAATGTCCGGCCGAGAGTGCAGACATTCTAGAAAAAAAACGGGCTGTGATTCAGGCTGAACAGCCTTGCGTAGTATTAATCAGTAGTGAAGCCAGCTGGCTCAACTGGCTGGATCTGGCAGAAAAAAGCTGTCCACAACTGATTCATCAGGCGCATTATCTGGTTTTGGGGCCGCGTTTGGCAGTGCTCCTGGGGGAATATCAACAGCAGCATCAGGCAGGTTTTCAATTCGCGCAGCTCGATGACTTAAGCGGATCAACCATTCTGCACTATATGCTGACGACATTAGGGCATTCATGAAAAAATTTTTCATCCTGTTTTTGACTCTGGCTTTGGCATGGATTGTCAAACTGAGCTATGACCTCTATCTCTTGAATTCAGCCCAGACGGAATTAAATGGACGTTTAAATCAGATCCAGCAGCAGAATGCTAACCTGAATGATCAGCTGGTGGCTTTAAAGCGGTTAGTGGTCTCGAACTCATCTACAGCACCTGTGGCGAGTGGTTCTGAGAATAGTCAGACCGTCGCGGTCGATACACATCAAAACCTGGAGCTGGTTGAACAATATCTGGATCTGATTGAATTT
The DNA here is from genome assembly GCF_024129285.1 of Acinetobacter sp. S4397-1. Lineage (NCBI taxonomy): Bacteria > Pseudomonadati > Pseudomonadota > Gammaproteobacteria > Moraxellales > Moraxellaceae > Acinetobacter > Acinetobacter sp. S4397-1. The sequence goes on along the minus strand of NZ_JAMXXZ010000020.1, from coordinate 10,585 downwards.
GCTCTGCAACAGCAACAACATGCTATGGCGGTAGAAAAATTGAACCGTTTAAAAAATGAAGTGGCTCAGCTGGGCCTGGCACCTGCGTTGGCTGGCAGTCTGGAACAGGCGATCGTCAAAGACCAGGAGACTTTGAAGCAGTGGACCAATGAACGGGTGATGCAACGGAACAGACTGAATGAATTATTAAGCCAGATGGATGCTGAAATTAAAAAAGAAATTCAGCTCCCCCATCAGGCCTCATCTACGCAAACTCGTTCATTTTGGCAACGCTGGATTCAAATTGAGCCGGTCGAACAGATGAGCAGTGTGCTGATGCAACGCCATCTGATTTTAAAAGAAGCACAACTACGCTTGCTGATTGCACAAAACACCCTGCAACAGGGGCAGCAAGTGGCTTTTCAGCAGGCATTGCAGAGCGTCATTGATGTGCTGGAGCAATTGCCGGATGAACGCAGTCAGCACTGGATCAAACAGTTGCAACAGATCAAGGCCACGCCACTAACGCCTGTTCCGTTGTTAAATACTCGTACCCTGCTGAGCTAAACGCTTATGAAACAGATTTTGCTTGCTTATTTATTGGCGTGTTTGTTTGGCATTGCGATCCTAAGCGTGATGAGTTATGGCCATGGCCCAGGATATGTCTATTTATACTGGCGTGAATGGCAAATTCAGACCACCTTCTGGTTTCTGGCTGCTATGCTGGCGCTGACCAGTTTGGTGATGCAAATGATCTGGTATGCCACCAAACGCTATTTGAGCCGTGAACAGCGCAAGCATGAAACAGTGTTTAGTTTTGCCCGTTTACATCCTTATGAGCAGTTGGCTGTGGTCTGGTTGCTGAATGCAGCACAGGATCAGCGCAATTTTATTCAGCAGTCTTTTAATACTTCAGGGCTACTCAAATATATTATTGAGGCGCGATTATCTTGGGGACAGCAGCAATATAGCGAAGCTTTGCAAGCCTTAAATCAATCTAACCCTATGGCATTTGAGCTGGCAGAATTACAGCGAATAGAAATTTATTTATCTCAGCAAGATGGCCAGCAGGCTTTAACCCATTTAGAGTTTTTAAACCAGCATGAATTATCACCTTGGTTAAATCAGGTGAAAACTGCCTATGAACAGCGTTTAAATTCATTATGGGGACAGTTTGCCTTACAGTTTCCGTGGTTATATCTGCGCTCGACCAAATATGGACACTTAGACCAAAAAGTCAAAAAGTCCTGGTTAGAACAGTTATTAGCGGCCTATGATCAGGCCAGTGAAGAAGATTTAAAATATTTGCAGCAACGGTATCTGGATTTAAAACCCCAGTTATTTACGCGTGATTATGAGGTTAACCTCTTATGGCTAAAACTATTATTTAAAATGCCCGAAATGAGCGCCGAACATGAAAGTCTGGCTATGCAGTTACTGGAACAGCAATTTAATCAGGATGTCTTTTATTTGTGGTTCCAGCAGCAACTATTAAGACAGGCTCCAGATTATAGTTATATTGCTGAGCAAATTGCACTTTGGGAAAATAAATATATGACCCTGCCTATTCTGACCTTTGCCAAATGGCACGTGTTACGGGCCACAGGGCATACTGAGGAAGCTGAGCAATTGCTGGACTTATACCCGGATGATATCCGTATGGGTTATTTAAGAATTAAGTCGGTCTTGCAGGACAGAGAGGATTTGTTGCAACAGCTGCATAAGGTATTTGAATCGAATGTCAATTTTATAGAAATTAGAATTTAAGGATGATCATGTCGGAATTACAACAATATCCAATCATTTACTCACAGGTCGTGGCTTGGGGAGATATGGACGCTTTTGGTCATGTTAATAATGTTATCTATTACCGCTATATTGAAATTGCACGTCTGGCGTATTTAAATCAATTAAATGTTTTTGATGAAGATATTTTAACTGTAGTGGCTTCAAATCAATGCCGATATTTAAAACCGGTGGTCTATCCTGATCAGTTAAAGATTGCGGTGCGTATTGATGAACTCAGACATACTGCGATCAGAATGCATTATCTATTATGGAGTGAAGTACAACAGTGTATTGTGGCCACTTCAGAAGCAGTAATTGTCTGTCTCAATAAACACACTCTACAAAAAACAGTCATTCCGCCAACTATTCGAGAAAAAATCATCCAACTTGAATCAAGTGTGGGGCATATAATTTAATAAGTAGACTAATTATTTATTTTTTGTAATGAGTTTTCAATTAATTGTTGTAGACTTCAATTATATATTGAATATTTTTTTTAAAATAAATATGATGAAGCTGTTATTTAATAAAACAAATAATGTTATTGAAATATTTTTTGGAGAATATAATGCCGGATATCACAAATCTATCTGTTGAACAGTTAAAACGCCTGCAAGCTGAAGCTGAAGCCCTGATTGCCTCAAAAAAAGATCAAGAAATTGAAGAAGCTTATCGTCAAGTTTTAGAGATTGCGGAAAAAGTGGGATTAAGTATTGAACAGCTGATCGAGTTTGGCGCGTCGAAACGTAAAAAAACCTCACGTAAATCTGTAGAGCCACGTTATCGCAGTAAATCGAATACTGCAGATACCTGGACCGGTCGTGGTAAACAGCCACGTTGGCTGGTTGCAGAATTGGAAAAAGGTGCAAAGCTGGAAGATTTTTTAATTTAATTTTTAATTAATATTTCGTCATTAGCTCGTCATATAGGCGAGCTATGATTGATGAACCAAGCATGACTGCTTGGTTTTTTTATAGCTATGAATTGGCGCCATAGAAAAAGTGTGCATAATGGTCTGTAGAAGTAAAAATGATAAACGGGAATTCAGATTCGATATGTTGGTCGTGATGGAATGAGCAGTAAACCGAAAACTTTAAAGTGGTTAATACTTGCAATTGGGGCCTTTTTTATCTTTGTTGTACTGCAGGTGCCAGCAGCTTGGTTAGTTTCAAAATTTTATAAAAATAATCAGGTCTTACACAATATTAACGGGAATATCTGGCAGGGAAGTGCAGACTGGAAAAAAGGAAACTTAACTGGAAGCTTGAATTGGCAGCTCAGACCTCTGGACCTGCTATTGCTGAGATTGGGGGCTCAAGTCGATCTGCATAGCGGTAATACTCAACTTTCCGGCACCCTGGCATACGGCCTGAACAAAACTTTAAGAGTTAAAAATCTTGAAGGTCAGCTGGCACCAGAAAGCTTAAAAAAGCTGGCCGCCTGGCAATGGCCTAGTAATTCAATCCAGCTCAAAGAGCTGGACTTTAAGTATAAAAAAGAGCAGGGCTTTAGCCAGGTGACGGGTCAGCTACAGTGGGCAGGAGGAGAGTTGATCTATACTTTTGCCCAGCGTCAGGAACAGATCAATGTGCCAGCTTTAACTGGTCAGCTCTCGGATGAAAGTAACCAGCTGCTGCTGGACGTACGAGATGCCCGCGATCAGCGAATGCTAAATATAAAACTTGATCCTGATCTCATGCTGGATGTCCAGCTCACCCAGCGTTTCTTGATGAATGCACCTGCTTATACAGGTAAAGCCGGTCTGGACACCTATGTCATTAGTACCCGCCAACCGCTGATGGGAGGGCTAAACTGATGGCCTTCTCTCTAGATGACTTGAAGAACTTGAATCTGCAGCAAGCTAACCGGGCTGCACCTGTATTGCTCCTGTTTTTAATGCTGTATGTATGCTGGAAACTGGCTGCTCTATTCTGGTTGTTGGTGGCTCCTCCTCAGGCCATGCAGGTAGATCGGGTTGAACTCGGCTCACAACAGCCACAGGTGCCGAATATCAGTGCATTTTCGTTATTTCAGGAAAACACACAAACGGCGGCAACGACCGAGATTGCTAATCTCAGCTTGCAAGGGGTGGTGGTGGCCAGCCCGAGTTATAACTCTTCAGCAGTTTTTAAGATCAATGATCAGGTCGACCGTTACCGTGTGGGCGAAACGCTGGCCAATAGTGGATTTGAGCTGGCAGAAGTGTATTGGGATCGGGTTGTACTGCGCCGTCCTGGCGGGGCCACGCAGGAAGTATTCTTCAAAGGGCTGGAAAATGGTTTAAATCAGCCGATTGTTCCAGAACAGTCTCTGCTGTCTGCCAAGCCCTCTTCAGGTAATGAAGGTCGGGCTGAGCCTCAAGCTCCTGCCCCATCACCGCAAAATGAGATTGGTCGTGCCATTCAGCAGATGCAGGAAAATCGTGAACAATATTTACAAAATATGGGGGTTAGTGCAGCCGATGGCAGTTATGAAGTCACCTCTCGTACACCGCTTGCGCTGCGTAACCGCCTGGGTTTAAGACCGGGGGATCGGATTCTGTCTTTAAATGGCCAGACGCTCACACAGGGGCAGACTGAAGCACAATTACTAGAACAGGCTCGACGTGAAGGTCAGGTGAAACTCGAAATACAACGTGGTGATCAGGTGATGACCATACAACAAGATTTGAAATGATGTGTCATCACAACATATAGGGTTAGGAAGCACAAAAGTTTATGGCTTTATTTAATAATAATCGATCAGCTTGGGCGCTGTGCGCGGCTGCACCATTGGTGGCTATGGTCAGTACGGCCAGTTATGCACAAACCTGGAAAATTAATCTCCGGGATGCAGACTTAACCGCTTTCATTAATGAAGTTGCTGATATTACAGGTAAAAATTTTGCAGTAGATCCCCGGGTACGTGGTAATGTTACGGTGATTTCCAATAAACCTTTAAATAAAAATGAAGTTTATGACCTGTTTTTAGGCGTGTTGAATGTCAATGGGGTGGTGGCCATTCCTTCAGGTAATACCATCAAGTTGGTGCCTGATAGCAATGTCAAAAACTCGGGCATTCCCTATGATGCCCGTAGCCGCGCTCGTGGAGACCAGATTGTTACCCGGGTCATCTGGCTGGAAAATACCAATCCGAATGACCTGATTTCGGCCCTGCGTCCTTTAATGCCGCAATTTGCCCATCTGGCTGCTGTGCCGGGCACCAATGCCCTGATCGTGTCAGATCGTGCCAATAATATTTATCAGCTGGAAACCATCATCCGTAATCTGGACGGAACAGGGCAAAATGACATCGAGGCAGTAAGCCTGCAATCGAGTCAGGCTGAAGAAATGATCGAGCTGATTGAGTCGATGACCGCGACAGGTGCCGCCAAGGATCTGCGTGGTTCTCGTGTTCGGGTAATTGCCGATGTGCGAACCAACCGGATTCTGATCAAAGGTGATTTGGCCACCCGCAAACGGGTACGTCAGATGATTGAAACGCTGGATGTGCCGGCCGCCGACCGTCTGGGCGGATTAAAAGTCTTTCGCCTGAAATATGCGAGTGCCAAGAATCTGGCGGAAATTCTGCAAGGTCTGGTCACAGGGCAGGCCGTGAAAAGTAGTTCGGATCATGCGTCATCTGACTCATCTTCCTCCAATCCCATCAGTAATTTAAGCAATAGCAACAGTGCTGGCAGCAATTCAAATAGTAATGGTGCTTCCGGTATTCAGCTGAACAGTGGCATGAAAGCCGAGCAGGGGGGCATCAGTAGTTTTAGTGCCAATGGGGTTAGTATTATTGCGGACGCTACCCAGAACTCGCTGGTGGTCAAAGCAGATCCGCAGTTAATGCGTGAAATAGAATCTGCAATTAACCAGCTGGATGTTCGTCGCCAGCAGGTGCTGATTGAAGCTGCCATTATTGAGATTGAAGGCAATGACGCGGACCAGCTTGGGGTGCAATGGGCCCTGGGTGATCTCAATAGCGGTATTGGCTTGATTAACTTTGATAATTTTGGCAGCAGCCTGAAAAATATTGCCGCGGGTTATCTGACTGGCGGCCTAGCAGGGGCGGGCAGTGCGCTGGGTACAGGTGGCTCATTAATCCTGGGTGACTATAAAGAAGGGGCAGATGGGTCCCGCAAGCTGTATGGAGCCTTGATTCAGGCGCTCAAAGAAACCACCAAATCCAATCTGTTGTCTACGCCGTCTATTGTCACGATGGACAATGAAGAAGCGTATATCGTGGTAGGTGAAAACGTACCTTTTGTTACCGGTTCAGTATCGACGGGTGCTGCTGGTGTTGCCAATCCCTATACCACGATTGAACGTAAGGATGTCGGGGTAACCTTAAAAGTGATTCCACACATTGGGGAGGATGGTACGGTACGTCTGGAAGTCGAACAGGAGGTATCGGATGTTAAAGCCAATAAAGGACAGGCATCTGATCTGGTGACCAGTAAACGGGCCATTAAAACCTCGATTCTGGCTGAACATGGCCAAACCATTGTATTGGGCGGTCTGATTTCGGACAACACCAGTTATGGCCGTCAGGCTATACCGGGTCTGGGTGCCATTCCAGGTCTTGGCCGCTTATTCCGCTCCGAAGGAAAGTCTAATCAGAAACGTAACCTGTTGATTTTTATTCATCCGACCATTGTGGGCGACAAGAATGCAGTACGCAAACTGACCCAACAGCGCTATAGCCAGTTATATAGTTTGCAATTGGCTCTGGATGCAGATGGGAATTTCTCCAAATTGCCGGAAAATGTAGATGATGTCTATCAGCAGCGTATTCCAGTGTCTAAAACCCCATTAAAAAATTCGCCTTATCAGACTGTGCCAACGGCCCCTGCAACGAACTCATCTACAGTGACGACCACACCTGTTGCAATCGAGCCAGTCATTCCACAGCAGACTGTACCGCCTGTCGAGCAGATCGAAAAAAGTAAAAATACCGTTACAACCACTACACTTAGACCGAAAAGCTAGGATATTCGCATGGGCATGCAGCATGTTATGATAGCGGCAAAGAGAATAGAGAAGTGGATTTCATGACTTGGAAAATACATGCGATTACAGATGATCTCGCTGGACAAGATATTGCAATAGAGCGTGACATGCTGGTAGGGCGTCATCAGAGCGCCGATATTGTGTTGCAGGCAGCAGAGATTTCGCGTAAACATGCGGCTTTCCTGCTTAAAGAGGATGCACTGTGGGTGCAGGATTTGGGTTCATCCAATGGTACCTTTGTAAATGATCTGCGTATTGAGCAGGAAACCCTGTTAAAGCAAGATGATATCGTTCAATTCGCCAGCTTGAAGTTTTTGGTGCTTGAACCGGTTCGTGCGGTTGACGTTGCTGCAGACATTGAAGCAACTGCTGAAAAAGTGACTGAAGATGTAGAAGTGGTTGAAAAAACGCCAGCTCAACATATGAATGAGCAAGGTATACCAGAATTGAAAGAGCGTGATGCTTCAATCCAGTTAACACGTGATGGCATGCCAACCAATGTCGGTATTCCGAAACCGGCCCCGATTGCTGAAGGTATTGATCTGACCGCCGTCAAGCCTGAGCCTGCCCCGGTTTCGGTAGAGCAGCCGATTTCCCGTGTTGAACAGGAAAAACAGGCGCAGAAAAATGCTTCTGTAGGCTTGATTTCCCTGATTGTACTGGTGATTCTGGCGATTATTGCCTGGGTATTATTTAAATAGGCCGATGATTGGCTATACAATCAAGGCATGCAGAACGCATGCCTTTTTTGACAATGCATAACTAAAAACGAGGGTCAGGATGTCAATTGCACAGCTCGAACAGCGCCAGCTGATTTTATTTGATCTGGATGGTACCTTGGTGGATTCGGCTCATGATCTGTATCGCGCCATGAATATGAGTCTTAATATCATGCAACTGCCCTCGGTGACGGAAGAGCAGGTGCGGGTCTGGATTGGCAAGGGCAGTTCCCTCTTTTGCGAGAGCGTCCTGCGCCATTTGGTCGGTGAGGTGATGCCAGCGCAGCATCAGGAATTACTCAGTACCTTTCTGGAAATTTACAATGCCGATCCATGTATTGATACCGTGCCTTTCCCGGGGATTCTGGAATTTCTGGCTTGGGCCAAGGCCGAAGGTAAAACCCTGATCTGTGTTACCAATAAACCGGAGCGTCCGGCATGCAGTATTCTGGATACCTTGGAAATGTCACAGTATTTTACAGATACCATCGGTGGTGACCGGTTTGCCGAACGTAAGCCGCATCCACGTCAGCTATTACATTGTGTAGAGCACTATCAGGTGGCCAAAGAACAGGTCTTGCTGATTGGTGATTCTTGCAATGATATTGAAGCAGCACGTCGGGCCGGCATTGATTGTATTGTAGTCAGCTATGGCTATAATCATGGCGAGGATATTGCGGATTCGCAGCCACAGCAGATCGTGAGTGACTTAAGAGATTTGCTGAACTAGCACAAGGGAATAAAGGAAATAGAATGAATAGTGATACGGTTTTTCGATGGCGTCGCTCGGTTCACTTCAATTTGCAAACTAAGTAAACCCTATTAAAAGAGAAAAACCGAATGACCACTCAAGCCCAATTCCAGCAACTTGCAGCACAAGGGTACAACCTGATTCCTGTTTATCGCCAGCGTCTGGCGGATACAGAAACCCCATTGTCCGTATTTGCCCGTTTAAAACAGCATCAACATGCCTATTTATTTGAATCTGTTGAGGGCGGTGAAAACTGGGCGCGCTATTCCATTATTGGACTCGGTGAATCTACCGTATTCTCCTGTAATGCAGGGCAACTCACAATACAACATGCCGATGGCCGCCTTGAGCAGCAGGCATGTAGCGATCCATTTCAATATATCCGTGATTTTCAGGCCCAGTTTAAAGTTCCGACTCAGGCCGAACTTCCGGCATTGCCAAGTTTTACCGGCGGTCTGGTCGGTTACTTTGGTTACGATACGGTGCGTTATATCGAACCACGCCTGAACAATATGCCTGAAGCGGATCCTGTGGGTCTGCCAGACCTCTGGATGATGCTGTCTAAAACCGTTATCGTGTTTGATAATTTAAAAGATACCTTGTTCCTGATTGTACATGGCGATGCCACGGATCCAGTTGCTTATGAAAAAGCACAGGAACAATTAAATGAACTGGAAAATATTCTGGCAACCCCAGTCAGCTTAAAAGCAGAAAAACATACCCCTCCGCATTTCGAGTCGCTCACCGGAAAAGATAAGTTTTTGGAGTCGGTAGAGCAGGTTAAGGAGTATATCCGTGCTGGAGATGTCATGCAGGTGGTACCAGGCCACCGGATGGTGTCTGACTTTGATGGCGACCCGTTACAGGTTTATCGCGCATTGCGTCATTTGAATCCATCCCCTTATCTGTTTTTGGTACAAGGACAGACCCTGGACAACCAGACGCCGTTTCATATTGTCGGTTCTTCACCAGAAATTCTGTCCCGTCTGGAAAATGGTATTGCTACAGTCCGCCCGCTGGCAGGAACCCGTCCACGCGGCAAGAGTAAAGAAGAAGATCTGGCTTTAGAACAAGAGTTGCTTTCTGATGAAAAAGAGATCGCCGAGCATGTCATGCTGATCGACTTGGGGCGAAATGATGTGGGGCGGGTCTCAAAAACTGGAAAAGTGCAAGTGACAGATCAAATGGTGATCGAGCGTTATTCCCATGTCATGCATATTGTGTCGAATGTACAGGGTGAAGTCCGCGATGATGTCGATGCGCTGGATGTTTTTAAAGCCACTTTCCCAGCAGGCACACTTTCTGGTGCGCCTAAAATCCGCGCCATGGAAATTATTGATGAAGTCGAGCCGGTAAAACGTGGGATTTTTGGCGGTGCTGTGGGTTATTTAGGCTGGCATGGTGAAATGGACATGTCGATTGCGATTCGTACCTGCGTTATTCGTGAAAATAAGGTCTATGTACAGGCCGGAGCAGGTTTAGTTGCAGACTCAAATCCTGAGTCTGAGTGGAATGAAACCCAAATAAAAGCTCGCGCAGTGATCAAAGCGGTTGAATTATCGTCAAACGGATTGATTTTGTGAGTTTTTGGCATTTTTTTTGAAAAAAACACTTGCACGGATTTCAAGTTTTGCTAAACTGCACACCGTTCCGATACGAAACGTACGAAACGTACGAAACACTAAGAAACGCCGGCATAGCTCAGTTGGTAGAGCAACTGACTTGTAATCAGTAGGTCCACAGTTCGAATCCGTGTGCCGGCACCATCTTAGAAAGTTTGGAGTACAAAGTAAAGAACGACACTGATGTAAGTGTAAAATGGTGGGATTCCCGAGCGGTCAAAGGGGGCGGACTGTAACTCCGCTACGAAAGTTTCGAAGGTTCGAATCCTTCTCCCACCACCAATTTTAAGACTTCAAAGTGGTTCAGTACCAACATCGTGCGGGAGTAGCTCAGTTGGTAGAGCGGCAGCCTTCCAAGCTGCATGTCGCGAGTTCGATCCTCGTCTCCCGCTCCATGAGTTGAAGTACTAATATTTGCTCTTATAGCTCAGTGGTAGAGCACTCCCTTGGTAAGGGAGAGGTCTCGAGTTCAAATCTCGATAAGAGCTCCAGATTACAGTTTGGCAACTTAAGTTGCAAAAATATTCCAAAAGCAGGCTATTTAGTCTGCTTTTCAAGTATTTGGTGTTCGGTTTTTTTAAACGATATGTCGGAGCTGGGTTTTACTCAGAATTGTGTTCGACGTAAACGAGGAAGATTAACATGGCTAAGGCTAAGTTTGAACGTAATAAGCCACACGTTAACGTGGGCACAATCGGTCACGTTGACCATGGTAAAACAACTTTAACAGCT